>NZ_CAUQCP010000089.1:0-2682 GCF_963516575.1 uncultured Streptococcus sp. | reverse complement strand
AAGGAGTCTACTATGAAGAAACTATTCATATTATTATCAACTTTTTTTCTCAGCTTCTTCCTTGCTTGGATTATTGTCTTACGTGCGCCACAATATTTATATGCAAGCTATGATTCCGTCTCCTTACTTCGTGTCAAAAAAGATACTCAGGAACCGACGCGTGAGGTATTTGAACAGGAATTAGAGAATTTTGTAAACTCAGAACAGAGTTTAATAGCTAGAAGAATTGTAGAGCCGAGTAAGGATGGGGCGACTCACTTTACTTATGCAACTTATGGTCAGGGAACTTTACCAAAAGAATTCCAAGAAGCTAGTCAAGAAAGTCGTGAACGTAGTGATCCGCTAAATAGTTATCTCCTTTTGTCAGGCTCCCTGACGAAAGAAAAGCTAGCCGATAAATTAGGAGATTTGGGTTATAAAGCAATTCCTGACCGAAAGATACCGCCCTATTTTCTTGCTTTTCAAATATTACTAAATCCCCTTATCTTAATTAGTTTAGCAATATTTGGCTTATCTTTCTTTGCTCTAGTGATTATTACTCGGATTAAGGAAATGAGAGCTGCAGGTATAAAACTCTTTTCTGGTCAGACTCTCTTATCCATCATGGGGCATTCTTTATCTACTGATATCAAGTGGCTCCTTCTATCAGCCCTCCTTTCCTTCCTAGGTGGGGGAGTCGTTCTTTTTAGTCAAGGTTTGTTTTATCCTATCTTGTTAGCCACCTATGGTTTTGGGATTAGTTTCTATCTGTTGTTTTTATTGGCGATTTCAATTTTACTAATGCTTCTTTATCTAATGAGTTTGAGTTACAAAGCATTAGTTCCTGTTATTAAGGGGAGATTACCCCTTAAACGCTTGATGGCTTTAACCCTATTGTGTCAGTTAGTAGCTGTTTTTACAGTAGGATACGCTGTTAAGACAGGTTTGACGTCTTACCAACGATTGAAAGAACTTGAAATTTCAAAACAAGCATGGCAGGACAGAGCAGACTATTATCAAATTTCTTTTGGCTTAGGTGATAGAGTAAAAGATACAGAAAATCAGAATAAGTGGTATGCCTTTGCCAAGGAAGCAATCGAAGAAGAACAGGCTCTATTTGTAAAGGATAATCTCATTCATTTTGCAAATCCACAAGGAAAAAATGAACAAGGAGAGACACTGGATACCTATAGTCCAGATGCTAATACGCTCTATGTTAGTCCCAGTTATTTGGACAAGGAAAAGGTCGTGGTAGATGCTGAGACCAAACAGAAGTTAGCCCATCTCCAAAAAGGTGAGTTTATCCTCTTGCTCCCAGAACATTTGCGCTCTCGAGAAGCAGAACTTAAGAAAGTTTTTGAAGAAAAATTGAGTGATTATGGAAAATCTGGTGAGGAGGCAAGTGCTCCTTTAGAGTATGAAATGAGAGCGATTGTTAGTTATCTTCCAACTGGAGAAAAGCGGTTTGTTTATAATAACGGTGAGAATCCCGTATCCACTCAGTATTTGACTGATCCGATTTTAGTTGTATTTACTCCAACATCTATAGGTGATAGTATCATTTCTAAATCTATGTGGTCTATCAATGCTGGTAAGAATATCTTTGTCAAAGGATATGAAGATGGGATTAAACTCTTGAAGAAAGCTGGAATTTATGAGCAAGTATCCTATCTTAAAGAAGGAAGAAGTGTTTATCTAACTCGCTATAATGAAGTTCAAACTGAAACAGCAACTTTAATCCTAGGAGCTATTGTGGGGATAGCTAGTTCCTTGTTACTCTTTTATTCTGTCAATCTTCTATATTTCGAGCAATTCCGCCGAGATATCTTGATTAAACGAATTTCAGGTTTACGATTTTTTGAAACACATGCTCAGTATATGGTTAGCCAATTTGCCAGTTTTGTATTTGGTGCTAGTCTCTTTATTTTAAGCAGTCGAGACTTGGTGATTGGCTTACTCACTTTATTAGTCTTTCTAGCTAGTGCAGTTTTGACGCTTTACCGTCAAGCCCATAAGGAATCTCGTGTTTCTATGACAATTATGAAAGGAAAATAGGATGATTGAACTAAAGAATATATCTAAAAAATTTGGAAGCCGTCAGCTATTTTCAGATACGAATCTTCATTTTGAAGGTGGGAAAATTTATGCCTTAATCGGTACAAGTGGCTGTGGTAAGACAACACTCTTGAATATGATTGGACGATTAGAGCCATATGACAAAGGGCAAATCATCTATGATGGCACCTCTCTTAAAGACATCAAGCCTTCTGTTTTCTTTAGAGATTACTTAGGATACCTATTTCAAGATTTTGGCTTAATCGAAAGCCAAACCGTCAAAGAGAATCTCAATCTGGGTTTAGTTGGTAAAAAGTTGAAAGAAAAAGAGAAAATCTCTTTGATGAAACAAGCTCTAAACCGTGTTAACCTCTCTTACTTAGATTTAAAGCAACCTATCTTTGAATTATCAGGAGGAGAAGCACAACGTGTTGCATTAGCGAAGATAATTTTAAAGGATCCACCTTTGATTCTCGCAGATGAACCAACCGCTTCACTAGACCCCAAAAACTCTGAGGAATTACTTTCTATCCTAGAATCTTTAAAAAATCCGAATCGGACCATTATTATTGCGACCCACAATCCTCTGATTTGGGAACAAGTGGACCAAGTTATTCGAGTTACCGATTTATCACATAGATGATATGG
>NZ_CAUQCP010000088.1:0-3138 GCF_963516575.1 uncultured Streptococcus sp. | reverse complement strand
GAGGTCTTCAATCAGACAAATATTTGTTAAAATCGTTAATTGGGAACGGGACATAAATTTACTCGCTTTCTAATTTATTACATTTTCAGACTTGTACCAGAGATTCTAGCTTCTACTTTTTAAAATTATTTAGAATAAAATACCATTCGTTTTTCCTTTATAGGCTTTCCAAGTTCAAGCATCTTTTCTTGTCCATCAAAAGTAAAACCCATTTTTTGATAGAAAGCAATGGCGCACTTATTATCTTTCAATACCCATAAGAAAATTTCAGAAAAATGATCAAGAGCAATCAAAGCTGCTTTTATTAACTTTTGTGCAATACCTTTTCCATAATAGTCTTTTAAAACATATAAGGCAATAATTTCGCCAGCTTGAATAGTCTCATCACGAAAGTTGCCATAACTGATAAAACCAATTACCTTAAGACCATCTATCGCAATCAATGTATTTTCTGGATACTTTTGACTAAAGAATCGACATCTTTCTAATGTCATTGTCTCCTGAAATTCTGCAGGCAAAAGATCGTCATAAGCCTCTCTCCACGTCTGCCAATGAACGAGGGACTTACCTTCTATCTCTTCAGGAGTTTCCATCTGTTTGATCATAATCGTCATTTGTTTTCTTCTCCTTAATTCAACACCCTGACTTCCTTTGCTACTTTTTGTAGAAATTTTTGTCTTGTTGAACTTGTATTCACTTCACGGCCTAACTCTCCTAAGATTGAAACCCTCTTTGTTTTTATGCCACAGTGATTCAGTACAGCATTCTTTAATACTGATATTCCATAACTGTCTGGAATGTTAATCTGACCTGAAAATACTTTGTACCACCAAGTTGGTGCCATAGAGGTTGCATAGATACTAGCTGTTTTCCCTTTTAGTAACTTTTTGAACTGTTTACCTCTCAAGTAATTCAAAATAAAGCTTCCTCGATTATTTGCAGAGTATGCAATGCCTGGCGTAAAAACACGATCAATCCACCCCTTCAATAGACTAGGCATGCTACTCCACCAAATAGGATAAACAAAAATGAAATGATCTGCCCACTGGATTAATTCTTGAGAGCGTAGAATAAACGGATCGTCCTCCATCCTTTGTCGATAACCATAACGTAAAACAGGATCAAACTCTTCCTCATTAAGATTAATCATTTCAAGTTCATGTCTCTTTGAGTCTATATTTTCTACAATCGTTTGAAAAATGGCTTGACAGTAACTTTCTTTATCAGGATGTCCATTGATAACTAAAATATTCATAAAATTCCCCTAACCCAAGGCCTTGACTTCCAGCATCATATCACGAATCTGAGCTGCCAGTTCAAAGTCAAGCACTTCGACAGCTTCTTGCATTTGTTTTTCCAGTTTCTTGACTAGTTCTTTGCGCTCTTGCTTGTTGAGGCTGTTGATATCGACTTCCTTGTCCTCTTCCTTAGCAACCGCCTTGGTTACGGCAATCAGGTCACGAATTTCCTTCTTAATAGTTTGTGGAACGATACCATGTTCTTCATTATAGGCCATCTGGATTTTCCGACGACGAGCTGTTTCATCGATGGCTTTTTGCATAGACTGAGTCATAGTGTCAGCATACATGATGACATGGCCTTCGCTATTACGAGCAGCACGTCCAATGGTCTGAATCAATCCACGTTCGTTACGAAGGAAACCTTCTTTGTCAGCATCAAGAATCGCTACGAGGCTCACTTCAGGAACGTCAATCCCTTCACGAAGGAGATTGATTCCGACCAAGACATCAAAGACACCCAAACGCAAGTCTCGGATAATCTCTGTCCGTTCTAAAGTCTTGATATCCGAGTGCATGTACTTGACCTTGATGCCCATTTCTTTAAAGTAGTCGGTTAAGTCCTCTGCCATTTTCTTAGTCAAGGTTGTGATAAAGGTTCGTTCGTTCTTTTCAACACGGGCATTGATTTCACCCAAGAGGTCATCAATCTGTCCCATAGTCGGACGGACCTCCACCTCAGGATCCAAAAGACCTGTCGGACGAATGATTTGCTCAATCACTGTCTCGGTCTGTTCATTTTCATAGTCACCAGGTGTCGCTGAAACGTAAACAATCTGATGTACATGACTTTCAAACTCCTCCCGACGGAGAGGACGATTGTCCAGAGCAGACGGCAAACGGAAACCATAATTAACCAGCATTTCTTTACGCGAACGGTCTCCATTGTACATGCCCTTGATTTGTCCCATGGTCATATGGCTCTCATCAATCATAATTAAGAAATCATCTGGGAAGAAGTCGAGAAGGGTATAAGGAGGCTCACCCTCACTACGTCCATCCATGTGACGTGAATAGTTCTCAACCCCGTTGGTATAGCCCATCTCACGTAGCATCTCAATATCATACTCTGTCCGCTGTTTCAAACGTTGAGCTTCAAGCAATTTACCTTCCTTTTCAAAGATAGCTAACTGCTCTTCTAATTCTGCTTGAATTTTAGCAATGGCAACTTCCATGTGGTCGTCATTGGTCACAAAGTGAGTAGCTGGGAAAATCGCTAAATGATCCACTTCTCCCAAGACCTGACCTGTCAAAGCTTCAACCTCACGAATACGGTCAATTTCGTCTCCAAAGAATTCTACTCGAAAGGCGTGTTCATCACGGGAAGCTGGGAAAATCTCCACCACATCTCCACGCACACGAAATCTTCCCCGTTGGAAATCAATATCATTACGTTCAAACTGGATATCGACCAAGTCATTTAAGAGTTTATCACGAGAAATTTCAAGACCTGGACGTAGACTCACGACACTATCAGCGTATTCCTTGGGCGAACCCAAACCATAGATACAAGAAACGGAAGCTACGACGATAACATCATTACGCTCCAAAAGGGCTGAAGTCGCTGAGTGGCGGAGCTTGTCAATCTCGTCATTGACAGAGCTATCCTTTTCAATATAGGTATCGCTAGAAGGGACATAGGCCTCAGGTTGGTAATAATCATAGTAAGACACAAAGTACTCAACTGCATTTTCAGGGAAAAATTCCTTAAACTCCCCATAGAGCTGTCCTGCTAGAGTTTTATTGTGAGCAATAACCAGAGTTGGTTTATTGACTTTAGAAATGACCTGACTCATGGTATAGGTCTTCCCTGTTCCAGTCGCCCCCATCAGAATCTGAG
>NZ_CAUQCP010000087.1:0-3155 GCF_963516575.1 uncultured Streptococcus sp. | reverse complement strand
GAGAGGGATGAAAGTTCCTCTTTTCTTTTGCTTAAAATAAAAACGCTTCCTCTCAACTATTGCTCATAAAATCAGCCAATTTATGATAAAATGGAAATAGAAAGTTGAGATTATGAGTTATTTTAAAAAATATAAATTCGATAAATCACAGTTCAAACTTGGTATGCGAACCTTTAAAACAGGTATTGCTGTTTTTCTAGTTCTCTTGATTTTTGGCTTTTTTGGCTGGAAAGGTCTTCAAATCGGTGCTTTGACAGCGGTTTTTAGTCTGAGGGAGAGTTTTGATAAGAGTGTTCATTTCGGAACTTCGCGTATTCTAGGAAATAGTATCGGTGGCCTCTATGCCTTGGTTTTCTTCCTAATAAATAGTTTTTTCCACGAAGCCTTTTGGGTGACCTTGGTAGTTGTTCCAATCTGCACCATGTTAACCATTATGACAAATGTAGCCATGAATAACAAAGCAGGGGTTATTGGTGGTGTAGCAGCTATGTTAATCATTACCCTATCGATTCCGAGTGGGGAAACGATTTTGTACGTGTTTGCGCGTGTATCAGAAACGTTCATGGGAGTTTTTGTCGCAATTCTCGTAAATTACGATATTGATCGTATTCGGCTCTTTTAGAGAAAAAAGAAAAATAATGTTACATTTTATAACATTATCAATTGACGTTTGTCTTTTTTTAGACTATAATAGACAGAAAGAAGGAAATTGTAAATGAAGGAAAAAGAATTTCGCCGAAATATGGCTGTTTTTCCTATCGGCAGTGTTATGAAGTTGACCGATCTATCGGCGCGTCAGATTCGTTATTATGAAGATCAAGAGTTGATTAAGCCTGATCGAAACGAAGGGAACCGTCGCATGTATTCCTTGAATGACATGGATCGTCTGCTTGAAATCAAAGATTATATCTCTGAAGGTTATAATATCGCTGCCATTAAGAAAAAATATGCTGAACGTGAAGCGAAATCCAAGAAAGCGGTGAGTCAGACTGAGGTGCGCCGTGCACTTCACAATGAACTCCTCCAGCAGGGTCGCTTTGCTTCGGTGCAATCACCTTTTGGACGCGGTTAGGCAACCGCAAGTAGTCATACATTAAGGAGAAAACTCATGCCAATCACAGCTGCAGATATTCGTCGTGAAGTCAAGGAAAAAAATGTTACCTTTATTCGTCTCATGTTCTCAGATATTTTGGGAACCATGAAAAACGTCGAAATTCCTGCTACAGATGAACAGTTAGATAAAGTCTTGTCAAACAAGGCTATGTTTGATGGATCTTCTATTGAAGGTTTTGTACGTATCAATGAGTCGGATATGTACTTGTACCCTGACTTGGATACATGGACAGTCTTCCCTTGGGGAGATGAAAATGGAAGTGTTGCAGGTTTGATCTGTGATGTCTATACAACAGAAGGTGAACCATTTGCAGGTGACCCTCGTGGTAATTTGAAACGTGCTCTTCGTCACATGGAAGAAGTGGGATTCAAATCCTTCAACCTTGGTCCAGAGCCAGAATTCTTCCTATTTAAGTTGGATGAAAATGGTGACCCAACACTTGAAGTAAATGACAAGGGTGGCTACTTTGATTTGGCGCCTACTGACCTTGCGGACAATACACGTCGTGAGATTGTGAATGTCTTGACCAAAATGGGATTTGAAGTAGAAGCGAGTCACCACGAGGTTGCGGTTGGACAACACGAGATTGACTTTAAGTACGATGAAGTTCTCCGTGCTTGTGATAAGATTCAAATCTTTAAACTTGTTGTTAAAACTATTGCTCGCAAACATGGACTTTACGCAACCTTTATGGCCAAACCAAAATTTGGTATTGCTGGATCAGGTATGCACTGTAATATGTCCTTGTTTGATGCAGAAGGAAATAATGCCTTCTTTGATCCAAATGATCCAAAAGGAATGCAGTTGTCAGAAACAGCCTATCATTTCCTTGGCGGTTTGATCAAGCATGCTTACAACTATACTGCCATCATGAACCCAACGGTTAACTCATACAAACGTTTGGTTCCAGGTTATGAAGCACCTGTTTACATTGCTTGGGCTGGTCGTAACCGTTCACCACTTGTGCGCGTGCCTGCTTCACGTGGCATGGGAACTCGTCTTGAGTTACGTTCAGTGGATCCAATGGCAAACCCATACATCGCTATGGCTGTTCTTTTGGAAGTTGGTTTGCATGGTATTGAAAACAAAATTGAAGCACCAGCTCCTATCGAAGAAAATATCTACATCATGACAGCGGAAGAGCGTAAGGAAGCTGGTATTACAGACCTTCCATCAACTCTTCACAATGCTTTGAAAGCTCTGACTGAAGATGAAGTTGTTAGAGCAGCTCTTGGAGAACATATCTATACTAGTTTCCTTGAAGCTAAACGAATTGAATGGTCAAGTTATGCAACCTTCGTTTCACAATGGGAAATTGATAACTATTTAGATCTTTACTAATATAGAAGAAAGATTGCCTGAGGGCGGTCTTTTTTCTTGTGTTTTATATCGAGGTGTGATATATTTTATATAACGAGATGCGATATATCGAACTGAATAGGAGGTAGCTATAAATGGAATTAACGGATAAGATTCGTCGAGTTTATCTTCCGATGACAGAAACGGGTTTTTATATCTTGTTCTGTCTGCAAAAGGAGCGTCATGGGTATAGTATTACGCAAAAGGTCAAGGAGATGACAGATTCGCAAGTTTCGATTAGTCCTGGAACTATGTATGGAACCTTGTCAAAGATGGAAAAGGATGGTTTGATTTCCTTTGTCCGAGAAGAAGAAAAACGGAAAATCTATCAGATCACAGACTTGGGACGAAAAGTTTTAGATATTGAATTGAAGCGTATTGAACGGCTCTATAGAAACAGTCGGGAGGAAGGATGATGGAAAAGAAAATTGTTTATCGAATTTTTACAATTGCGGATTATGAGAGGGAGGCTCTATACTTTAGAGAAATGCATGCTAAGGGCTGGAAACTTAGGAAAGTAAGCTATTCTATCTTATTGTTTGCAGTTAAGTATACCTTTGAAAAGTGTCACCCTGAGCAAGTATCTTATCAGTTGGATTTTTACCCAATGGAAAAATCAGAGAGAGCCTCCTATTTACAACTATTTAAAGACTGTGGCTGGGAGCATATTACAGACTTTAAT
>NZ_CAUQCP010000086.1:0-3181 GCF_963516575.1 uncultured Streptococcus sp. | reverse complement strand
AGAAAGGCTTTTTTGCTCGTTTATTTGGAGGATAATCAAGGAGCTGTTTAGGTTAAATGCTAACCTGATGGCTTCTTTTATTTCTAAATAGTATAGTTGCTCAAGTAATACTCAATGAAAATCAAAGAGCAAACTAGGAAGCTAGCCGCAGGCTGCTCAAAGCACTGCTTTGAGGTTGTAGATAAGACTGACGAAGTCAGTTACATATATCTACGGCAAGGCGAAGCTGACGCGGTTTGAAGAGATTTTCGAAGAGTATAAAATAACAGTATAGGAGAGGTAGAAAATGGAACGATTAGAAGATTACATTGCTTTTGATTTAGAATTTAATCAGCATGAAGGGCAAACACACTTGATTCAAGTATCGGCAGTGCGTTTTAGAGATGGTCAGGAAATCGATGCCTATGATTCCTATGTTCATACCAATGTACCTTTAAAAAGTTTTATCAATGGTTTGACTGGGATTACAGCCGAGACCTTAAAAGATGCTCCCCCAGTGGAGGAAGTTATAAAAGAATTCCAAGAGTTTGTGGGTTCTTTACCCATGGTTGGCTACAATGCTGCTAAAAGTGATCTACCTATTTTAGCGGATCATGGTTTAGACTATAGCCAGCAGTACAAGGTGGATTTGTATGATGAAGCTTTTGAACGTCGTAGTTCGGATTTACATGGTATTGCCAATCTCAAATTGCAAACTGTTGCCTCATTTCTTGGATTTCAAGGTCAGTCTCATAATAGCCTAGAGGATGCTCGGATGACGGCGCGTGTGTACGAGTCCTTCTTAGAGTCAGATCAAGCTAGAGAATTGTTAGAGACAGAAAGTAGCTTATCAAACAATCCTTTTGGGGGCTTGGACTTGTCTCAATTATTTGACTAGGAGTGCCTATGAAACCTGAAAAACCTAAAAATCTAGGTTTTAAGCAGATATACTTTAATCTAGATAAAATACTCTTTCTTTTCTTCTTGACTTTCATGATGATTGAGTTTGTCTGGTTACCATCAAATTCTTGGATTGCTGGACTATTGCTCCGTCAGACAGGTTATCTCTTTCTATCCTACAACAATATTTTTGCTATTATAACGGGCTCACCCTTTGTTAGTCTTGCTTTATTTGTTCTGGTGATTGTTAATTTATTGGTCGCCTATTACCAGATAGGACTTCTCTTTATCGGAGCTCGCCACCTCCTCTATCATGAAAAGAGAACTTTGTTGGAGTACAGTCGTAAGGTCTTTCGCCAAAGTTTCTTGTTTATGAAGCAAGTCACGCTTGCAAAGATAGCCTTTATCTTCTTTTATATCATGATGCTTTTTCCATTGATTCGAAAGATTTTAAAGATTTACTATCTCAATAAAATTGTCATTCCAGACTTTATCGTTGATTATGTGGAAGACAAGTATTGGCTGATAGGTATAGTGGTTACTATTTTGGCTTTACTTCTATTTTACATTTCAGTGCGTTTCATGTTTGCCCTACCTCAGCTTTTATTTGAGAAGAAAACAGTCAAAGAAGCTGTCAGATACAGTCTAGAGAAGACAAGAAAGTACTCCTGGTTTTATACTTGGAACTTGCTTTGGATTGTCGTCAAAACCTACCTATTTTTCATTCTTTTATTGATTCCAATATTAGCAAGTCAGGTACTGATGGATGGTCTAACCCATAAGGAATCTCTTGTACTGGGAATTATCAATTTTGTCTTGATTAAGAATTTCCACTATATAGCCTTGACTTACTTTCTCATTAAGTTTGTTTCCTTCTTAACAGGAGAAGAACTAGAAATTACACCAAGGAGAAAGAAAGACCACTGGATGAGATGGGGAGTGATGGGCTGTGCTTGTATCTTTTTCGCTCTTGAGGGTTATGTTTATTTAGAAGCTCCAGTTTCACATAAACCTTTAATCATTTCTCACAGGGGAGTATCTAATAAGAATGGTGTGCAGAATACCGTCCAATCACTAGAAAAAACCGCTCAGTTATCTCCAGATTTCGTTGAGACGGATGTTCAGGAAACAAAAGATGGCCAGTTTGTCATGATGCATGATGCTAATATCAAGAATCTGACAGGAGTTAATGCCAATCCACAGGATCTAACTTTGAAAGAATTAACCAAACTTGATATTTCAGAAAATGGTTATCATAGCAAGGTGTCTAGTTTTGATGATTATCTCAATAAAGCCAATGAATTACATCAAAAACTTCTTATTGAGATTAAAACCAGTCGAAAAGATAGCCCAGATATGATGAAACGCTTTATGGAAAAATATGGAGCCATCATTAAGCAGAATGGGCACCAAATGCAATCCTTGGATTATCATGTGATTGACCAGGTTTTAGCCTACGATACTCAAATTCCAGTCTATTTCATCCTACCTTATAATAGTATTTTTCCAAGAACCAAGGCTACAGGTTATACCATGGAGTATTCAACTTTAGATGAAAATTTTGTCAACAAGCTTTGGAATACGGATCAGAAATTGTACGTTTGGACCATCAATAGTTCAGAGTCCTTTGAGAAATCAGTTCATTTGGGGGCAGATGGCATGATAACGGATAATTTGGAAATGATTCAAGATCAGGTTACCATTGCCCAAGAAGACCCAGAGTATACTGAATTGCTTTTCAAACAGGCCATGGAATTCTTTAATTTTTAGTAAGCAAAAAGAGGAACAGTTGTTCCTCCCACGATAGGCAAGTATTCTCTTGAATGCTTGTTTTTTCTTATGCTTAGAATGGCAATTTCCCAGCGAAAGCGCCTAGTTTTTTCTTAGTCGTTTCATCGATTTGTTCAAGAGCAGAGTTGATGGCTTGAACGGTCATATCAGAAAGAGTTTCAAGGTCTTCTGGGTCAACGACAGCTGGACTGAAGTCAATGCTGACAACTTTTTTGTCACCAGTTAAGGTCGCTTGGACAAGGTCTTGAGCAGATTTGCCCACAAATTGCATAGCAGCAAGTTCAGCTTGGCTTTGTTCCATTTGTTTTTGAAGTTTTTGTGCTTGACGCATCATGTTTTGCATGTTCATCATGGTGATTTACAGTTTCCTTTTTCAATTATTTTCTTTTTTATTTTATCAATTTTGGGGTTAAAAGTCTATTGTTAGTATAAATCCTCCAACATTAAATTACCAAAGGTAACTTCTCAAAGTAACTTCCACTTGTCTAGCCGAAGTGGAAATTAGTCTAAA
>NZ_CAUQCP010000085.1:0-3324 GCF_963516575.1 uncultured Streptococcus sp. | reverse complement strand
ACAGGATCCTTAGTCCTGCGCGTCTGCCAATTCCGCCATCCCCGCGTCGATTACTTTACTAGTATATCAACTTTTAGGATGCTTGTCAACACTTTTTTTCAATTTTTTTCATTTCATCAGCCAAATTACTCTGAAATTTCATTTAGATTTTCATCTACCAACTTAGCTCCAAGTGTATTTTTGAAATGTCCAAGAGCAAATTGATGATTTTCAGGCCAGATAGAAGCAACAGCTGGTTTAACAATCTCGATATCATATCCTAGATTGTAGGCATCTATAGCTGTATGCAGGACACAGATGTCCGTCAAGACACCTGTTAAGATAACTGTAGACACGCGACGCTCTCTCAAACGGATATCCAGGTCAGTCCCTGAAAAAGCCGAGTAATGGCGTTTATCCATCCAAAAGACACGACTGTCTGAACCATGCTCTTGATAAAAAGTCCCCAAATCTCCATATAAATTCCGTCCACTAGTCCCAATCAAATTGTGAGGAGGAAACAGCTTGCTTTCTGGATGGAAACAATCATTTTCTTCATGAGCATCGATGGTAAAGAAGATGTAATCTCCTCGTTCAAAAGCTAGTCGAGTTACCTTGCTAATGGCTTCCGAAATTTCCTGAGCTGGAGCACCTGCTGTCAATTTTCCACTATCTGCAACAAAATCTTCTGTATAATCAATCGAAATCAAAGCCTTAGTCATTAGTAATCTCTTTTCTTCACTTCTTCAAAAATATCTGAAATCAAGACCTTAAGATAGGTTCCCTTCATTCCAAGTGAGCGACTTTCAATAATCCCCGCAGACTCAAGTTTACGAAGGGCATTGACAATCACAGAACGGGTAATTCCGATACGGTCTGCAATCACAGACGCAGTCAACTGCCCTTCATTTCCATTTAATTCTCCTAAAATTGCTGAAACAGCACGGAGTTCGGAGTAAGAAAGGGTATTAACCGCCATGGTAACAGCAGTACGGCGACGGATATTTTTCTCATCTTCTTCACGCTGGAAGTTGAGGAGTTGAATCCCAACAACGGTACTCGCAATCTCAACAAGAATCAAGTCCTCATCGTCAAATTGTTTATCATTACGCCAGATAATAAGAGAACCAAGACGAATCCCTGATACATGAATCGGTGCAATGGTCGTCAAACCATCTGGAAAGTCGGCACGACTTTCCACAGGGAAAATACTCAAATCATGATCAACTGTCAGATTGGCTTCTGTATCGTAGATCATGTTCGCACCTTGAATGTAGTCATCTGGGAAAATCTTAGTTTGGAAGAACTGCTCTACACGATCTGTATTGGTTTTGTAACGCATGAAATAGCCAAGGAGACGTCCCTTGCTATTGACGATACAAGCGTTACAGTCAATAATATCTGCCAATTGACGGGTAATCGCATTGTAGGGAAGTTCTTCCTGTAACTGCTCCTCCGAGCGCTTCAGAATAGAAGTAATTTTTCTAGTTTTTTCTAATAAATGTGCCATTTTTCACCTCGTATTTAATCGCTTCCATTATAACATAAAGACCTTTAATTTTCAATTATTATCTGAAAATTGCTTATTTAATTGCAATTTGAAAAAACAAGAATATTTTTAATTAAATTGCTTCTTTTCTATTGACAATCCTCCTATTTTTGTGTATTATAATATTACAAGAAGATAATATAACTATTTTATCTATCTTTCTTTTTCCATTCGGTCTCCTTATATAAAAAAAGCGATTCATTTTGAACCGCTTTTTCCTATTTATCGCCCTTGTTACGAATCACAAAGCCTGTTTTCTTTTCGCTTGAAGTATTGCGTGGTTTTTTATTATCCTTACGGTAACGTTTTTCCTTATCAAAACGATCGTTGCTACGACTTCCTTTTTTGAAATCATCACGACGACCACCACGACGGTTGTCTCCTCGGTGATTATCACGACGGTCATCTCCACGACGACCTCCCTTGGCTTTACCACCGAAACCATTACCTGATGGTTTAAATGGTAGTGGTTTTTCACGTGCAATCTCCACTGCAGGAAGACTATCTGGGTCTTGAACAGTCAGACTCAAGATATACATTGCCAATTCTTCTGGAGTAAATTCGGCAGCTAGCTTACGAGCATCCTTACCAAATTTCTCAAAGTTGGCACGGATAGTCTCATCTGCAAAATCACGTTCGATTTTCTTGAGAGCTACGTGTTTTTTTGCTTGGAAGGCTTCTTCTGCACTTGCAGGTTTGAGACCTTTCATGCGTTTCTTGGTCAAGTTTTCAATGATTTGGAGGTAGCCCATTTCATTTGGTGATACGAAAGTAATCGACTGACCTGACTTACCAGCACGACCTGTACGACCGATACGGTGAACATAACTTTCAGGATCTTGTGGAATATCGTAGTTATAGACATGGGTCACACCTGAAATATCCAAGCCACGCGCTGCAACGTCTGTCGCAACCAAAACATCAAGATTGCCATTTTTAAAGTCACGAAGGACACGAAGACGTTTGTTTTGGTCCAAGTCACCATGAATTCCTTCTGCACGGAAACCACGGATTTTCAGACCACGAGTCAATTCATCTACACGACGTTTTGTACGACCAAATACGATAGCAAGTTCTGGTTGTTCCACATCCATAAGACGGGTCATGGTATCAAATTTTTCTTGCTCTTTGACTCGGATATAGTACTGGTCAACCAATTCAGTTGTCAATTCCTTGGCAGCAATCTTGACATGCTCAGGTTCTTTCATAAACTGAACACCAATACGTTTGATAGCTTCAGGCATAGTCGCTGAGAAGAGTAGGGTTTGACGATTCTCAGGAACACGAGAAATGATAGCTTCGATATCTTCAAGGAAGCCCATGTTGAGCATTTCATCTGCTTCGTCAAGGATAAGAGTTTCAATATCTTGTAATTTCAAGGCCTTGCGTTTAATCAAGTCCAAGAGGCGACCTGGAGTTCCCACCACGATATGGGCACCTGATTTAAGAGCCTTGATTTGTTTTTCGATGCTTGATCCACCATATACTGAACGGACTTTGACTCCCTTGCTACGACCAAAGCGGAAGAGTTCTTCTTGACTTTGGACAGCTAGTTCACGAGTTGGAGCGATGACCAAGGCTTGGATGGTCGCTTCTTCTGTACGAATTTTTTCAAGGGTTGGCAAGCCAAAGGCTGCGGTTTTTCCTGTACCAGTCTGAGCTTGACCGATAACGTCCTTGCCTTCTAGAGCCAAGGGAATAGTTTGTTCTTGGATAGGACTGGCTTCTACAAAACCAGCTTTTTCAATCTCTGCTAGCAAATCAGCAGACAAGTTTAATTCATTAAATTTCACGTT
>NZ_CAUQCP010000084.1:0-3404 GCF_963516575.1 uncultured Streptococcus sp. | reverse complement strand
CAGCGATTTTACCAGCGTCTTTTGTTGCTTGACGTTGAGCATCGTTGAAGTAAGCAGGAACTGTGATGACTGCTTTAGTTACTTTTTCGCCAAGGTAGTCTTCAGCATAACCTTTCAAGTATTGAAGAATCATAGCTGAGATTTCTTGTGGAGTGTATTCTTTGCCGTTAGCAGAAACTTTTTCAGAAGTTCCCATTTTAGATTTGATAGAGATGACTGTATCTGGGTTTGTGACTGCTTGGCGTTTTGCAGCATCCCCAACGATGATTTCTCCGTTTTTGAATGAGACTACAGATGGAGTTGTGCGGTTTCCTTCTGGGTTTGCGATGATTTTTGATTCAGTTCCTTCAAGAACTGCAACTGCTGAGTTTGTTGTACCTAAGTCAATACCGATAATTTTAGACATGTGTTTTTCTCCTTAAATTTTATATTCTACTTTTCTTTTAGATACTCTTCTTAAGTGGCGGCGCCGTCAGAGCTTGACTTCGTCAATCTCTTTGACTAAACTTTGAGCCTAAGGTCTCAAAGTTTGCGCAAATAGCGCCACGGCGAAGAGTATCGTCTTTGGTTCGCTTCGCTCACTATTGCAAAGCTGAACTACTTTTTTATCTTTCTTCATAGTTTATTGTCGTTTCGGACAAGTTTCCTATTATGTTACGACACGAGGAGTCGAAATCGATTTTATTTCGACGACGAGTTAGTAAGGAGGCTAGGCAAACGCCATAGCGATTGCCGTTTTCTGACGAGTTACTTCAGCTACCGTCAGAATTGCCTAGTTGTAGACAACTACCATGGCTGGGCGTAGGATGCGGTCATGGAGTTTGTAGCCTTTTTGGAAAACTTGGGCGATGGTATCTGCTGGGTGTTCATCGTCTGCTGGGAGAGTTTGGATGGCCATATGGTAGTTATGGTCAAATTCGCCATCAGCTGCGATTTCTTCGATTCCTTCTTCTTTCAAAGCGTGAATCAAGCTTTCTTGCACCATCTCCAATCCTTTTTTGACATCGTCTGTCAAACCTTCAACTGCGAGTGCACGCTCAAGGTTGTCCAAAGAAGGGAGAATTGCTTTTGCTAAGTCCTGGCTACGATAACGTTGCAAGTTTTGACGCTCTTCATTGGCACGGCGTTGGATATTTTGCATTTCCGCATGAGCGCGAAGGTATTTGTTTTCGAACTCATCTGCACGTTCATTTGCCAAGTCCAACTCAGACTTCTCAGGAGTTGTTTCTTCTACCGTTTCCACAACTTCCTCTTCTTGGACTTCTTCTACTTCTTCATTTTTTATATCTTGGGCCATTTTCGCCTCCTTTAATGATTTCAATCTTAATGTACTTCGTAATGATTACTGCTGAGGTAGCGGTAAAAATCTGTCAACTTCATGGTCAAAACACGGTTGACCACATTGACTTGGTTGATTAGCTGTTGGTAATCCAGATTAACAGGACCGATAATGGCTAGAATTCCAACTCCCCGATAAGGAATGAGAAACTTGCTACTAATCACCGCTAGGTCAGCTAGACAGGATTCTTGACTGTCTGCAACACGGACGTTTTGCATCTGATCTTCACGCAGCCCCTCACGAATCTCTAAGGCCACCTTTTGCGGTTGATCAAAGAACTGATAGGCCGCTAGATTGGCAAAATTCAAGAGATTGACCTTGCCTGCCACCACAATGTTTTCGTTGAACATTTCCTTAAAGATGTGTTCAAAGAGATCGATAACATTGTCCGTTGTTGTGAAGTAACGCTGGATAATCTGCGGAATCTCCGTCCGAATCTTGTAGTGAATATCTAAAACGGTGTGACTTAGGAAACGTTCCTGAATGATGCTCTTCAGTTTCAGCAAATCCTCCTGCAAGAAATTCCTTGGAATCAGAAACTGACTGGTAACCGTTCGAGACTCGTCTAGGGTAAATACTGCCAAGGCTGTATGTTGCCCCAAAACAACGATATCAAAGGCTGTCAAACGTTGCCTGCTCGGCTCAACATCCAGTGCTACTACCGTACAGCCACTCAAGTCTGTCAGTAGATTAGCAGCCTCTTGCAGAATATCCTCCAATTTGAAGAATTCCTGGTCAAAGGCTTTGACAATCTCATATACCTCATTTTCAGCTAGTCGGTCAAAATCCAGTGAGTGTTTTACATAGTACTGAAAACCAGCAACACTTGGCATCCGACCACTTGAAGTATGGGCCTTCTCAAGCAAACCTTGCTTTTCTAGAGCCGCCATGTCATTACGAATGGTTGCACTGCTAGAGTTAATAGACTCTTGCAAGGCTTTGGATCCGACAGGTTCGTGCGTTTTGGTAAAGATGTCAATAATGAGATTTAAAATATCCTGCTGACGCTCTGTAACCACCTCATCACTCCTCTCTGTCTGATCGATTAGCACTCGATACCCTCAAGTGCTAACTTATGATTCTATTATACACCCTTAGAAGAGAATGTCAAGATAAAAACTCAAAAAATTAGCACTCTTTTATCAAGAGTGCTAAAAATCAGTTTAAAGACCTAGAAACTTACTGTTCATCTACTTGATATTTCCTTTTAAGTCTAAAAAAACCATAGATTAGATAGGAAATCAAGAGAGCATATAAAAGAAAAATAACGAAGAAAGACATAGAAAGTTCTTCTTTAAATAAACTTATACAAACAACCAAACCACCTAAGAAAGTAGCTGTACAGGAACGAAGTCTAGATCGTATAACTTCCCACCTGAGATTATTACTCATGTAGACTTGATCCTCTGGAAGTAAAGAAGACGATTTACGAAGAATAGAACAAGAACCTGCTCCTATCAATTCCCAACCTCTATTTCTAAAATCTTGCAGTTCATGCTTATATTTTTTAAGAAATCTAGAATCATAGATACAGTAGATGACATCGTCTGGTTGACATTTGTCAAAATAGAACAAACCAAAACGACTCGTTCTATACCTCCAACCTTTCAAATGCATCTCATGCAAATATTCTTCCTTCTTGTCCAAATCAAGAATAGTGAAGATCCGAAATTGCTTTTTATTTATCATGACTTCCCCTCCAATTTTGAGCATACCTACCCTATCATAAATCTGATAATTCCTTCTTTTTATTCCATAGCTTCCAGCCAATATAAGAAACTATTAACAAAAGGATCAAAGATAAGAAAATATCTAGCCCGACCGCAAGAAATTTCCATAGATCAAACGCATTACTTCTATTGAGCAATTTAAGTAAGAATGGTATATGTATGGCTAGCAAAAGTAAAACAGGTACTAATCGCAGTCTTAAAATGCGGTTAACCATAGCTAACTTCCCAGCAGCGTCATTATAGATTTCAAATTCTGCATCCGATTCAATTTCAGAATGCGCTTTTCTAAAATAGGAAAAACTATTAAAGTCTGTAATATGCTCCCAGCCACAGTC
>NZ_CAUQCP010000083.1:0-3487 GCF_963516575.1 uncultured Streptococcus sp. | reverse complement strand
ATATCGCTCAGAACATTGGGACTAAGTTGGACAAAACGGTTGCTATTTTTTCACTTGAAATGGGTGCGGAAAGTCTAGTCGATCGTATGTTGGCGGCAGAAGGTTTGGTGGAATCCCATTCTATCCGTACAGGTCAATTGACCGATGAGGAGTGGCAAAAGTATACCATTGCTCAAGGGAATCTAGCTAATGCAAGTATCTATATCGATGATACGCCAGGAATTCGGATTACAGAGATTCGTTCTCGTTCACGTAAATTGGCTCAAGAAACTGGAAATCTTGGTTTGATTTTGATAGACTATTTGCAGCTTATCACGGGAACTGGTCGAGAAAATCGTCAACAAGAGGTTTCAGAAATTTCACGTCAGTTGAAAATTTTAGCTAAGGAACTGAAAGTTCCAGTAATCGCTCTAAGTCAGCTTTCTCGTGGTGTAGAACAACGTCAGGATAAAAGACCGGTCTTGTCTGATATTCGTGAATCTGGGTCTATTGAGCAGGACGCTGATATCGTGGCCTTTCTGTATCGCGACGACTACTATGAGCGTGGTGGTGAAGAAGAGGAAGGCATACCAAATAATAAGGTAGAAGTTATTATCGAGAAAAACCGTAGTGGAGCTCGTGGAACGGTGGAATTGATTTTCCAAAAAGAATATAATAAATTTTCAAGTATCTCAAAGAGGGAGGCATAAGATGTCAGATGCATTTACAGATGTAGCTAAGATGAAAAAAATCAAAGAAGAAATCAAGGCACATGAGGGACAAGTCGTAGAAATGACTTTGGAGAATGGTCGTAAGCGCCAAAAAAATAGATTGGGTAAGCTAATTGAGGTTTATCCATCCCTATTTATCGTTGAATTTGGGAACGTTGAAGGAGATAAACAAGCTAATGTTTACGTTGAATCCTTTACTTACTCAGATATCCTTACAGAAAAGAATTTGATTCATTATCTTGACTAAAGTGAGAAATTTTCTCACTTTTTCTTTTTTCTCCGAATAGTTTAAGTGAAGGTAATCTTCGATTTATATTATTTTTCAAGGAGGAAGAATGAAAATTTTACCGTGTATAGCAAGAGGGACAAGTTATTGTTTGAAGATGTCAGTTAAAAAGGTTGTTCCTTTTTTAGTAGTAGGATTGATGCTAGCAGCGGGTGATAATGTCTATGCCTATTCTGGAGCGAATGGATCGATTGCGCGAGGGGATGATTATCCTGTTTATTATAAAAATGGGAGCCAGGAGATTGATCAGTGGCGCATGTATTCTCGTCAGTGTACTTCTTTTGCAGCTTTCCGTTTGAGTAATGTCAATGGTTTTGAGATTCCGGCAGCTTATGGAAATGCGAATGAATGGGGATATCGTGCTCGTCGTGAAGGATATCGTGTAGACAATACACCAGCTATTGGCTCCATTGCTTGGTCTACTGCAGGAACTTATGGTCATGTTGCCTGGGTGTCAAATGTAGTGGGAGATGAGATTGAGATTGAAGAATACAACTATGGAATAAGGGAATCTTATAATAAGCGTGTCGTGAAGACCAATACTATGACCGGTTTTATTCATTTTAAAGATTTGGCTGGTGGCAGTATTGGAAATAGTCAATCCTCAGCTTCAACAGGGGGAACACATTATTTTAAGGCTAAGGCTGCTATCAAAAATCAGCCTCTAGCTAGCGTAACTGCGATTGATTACTATTATCCTGGGGAGAATGTTCATTATGATCAAATTCTCGAAAAAGATGGATACAAGTGGTTGAGTTATACGGCTTATAATGGAAGTCGTCGCTATATCCAGCTAGAGGGGGTGACTTCTTCACAGAATTATCAGAATCAATCAGGAAATAGCCTTAGCTATGGCTCCAATAGTAGTTCAACTGTTGGTTGGAAGAAAATAAATGGTAGTTGGTATCATTTCAAGTCAAATGGCTCTAAATCAACAGACTGGTTGAAGGATGGTTCTAGCTGGTATTATTTGAAATCATCTGGTGAAATGCAGACAGGATGGCTAAAGGAAAATGGAGTGTGGTATTATCTGGATAGTTCAGGAGCAATGAAAACAGGATGGTATCAAGTCTCTGGTAAGTGGTATTATTCTTACTCTTCAGGCGCCTTAGCTGTTAATACGACGGTAGATGGCCACAGAGTAAATAGTAATGGAGAACGAGTATAGAAAATTGAGTCTGGGACAATAGTCTCTTATCTCCAAAAAAAGCAACGGCAAATCCGTTGCTTTTTTGCATGGTTGCGATAGTCTTGGTAAAATAGAATTGCCCAATAAACCATTTAGAAAGGCTATCCCATGCATATTCACTATAACACAAATCAAACAACTTTACCACTAGAAATCAGTTCTTTATTGCCACAAGACCATCTCGTCTTTACTATTGAAAAAGTGGTGAATACCTTGGAAGATAGTCACTTCCATGCCTTCTATCATGCCTTTGGTCGCCCGTCTTATCACCCTAAAATGCTTGTATCTGCTCTTCTATTTGCCTATTCACAAGGGATTTTCTCTGGTCGAAAAATTGAAAAAATGATGGTTGAAAATCTGGCTATGCAATATCTAACAGGGCAGTTGCTTGTCAGCTATCGCACCATCAATCGTTTTCGAGTCGCTGAAGGGATGGAAGAACTCATTCGTAATCTTTTCATCGACCTCAATCTTCGTTTAAAAATGGAAGAGTTAGTGACTTTAGATTGCTTGTTCATTGACGGGACTAAGATTGAAGCTAATGCCAACAAGTATAGTTTCGTGTGGAAGAAAGCGACAGAGAAATTCTCCGCCAAACTTCAAGAACAGATACAGGTCTATTTTCAAGAAGAAATCACTCCCCTTATCCATCAGGCTATCGAACTGGATACACAAGAGCCTATCTCCTATGCCATGTTTGACAAGGAACAGAAGAAAGGGTATACACAGTCAGCTAGAAACTTAGCAAATTGGCACTATAATGACAAGGAGGATAGCTACACACATCCTGATGGCTGGTGCTATCGTTTTCACCATATTAAACAACAGAAAACACAGACGGACTTTCAACAGGAAATCAAGGTTTACTACGCTGATGAACCTGAATCAGCTCCTCAAAAGGGACTCTATATGAACGAACGCTATCAAAACTTGAAAGCTAAAGAATGTCAGGCGCTTTTATCTCCCCAAGGTAGACAGATTTTCGCTCAACGCAAGATTGATGTGGAACCTGTCTTTGGGCAGATAAAGGCTTGTTTGGGTTACAAGAGATGTAATCTGAGAGGTAAGCGTCAAGTGAGAATTGACATGGGATTGGTACTTATGGCCAATAACCTCCTAAAATACAATAAGAGAACGACTCAAAATTAAAAAGCTAGAGTTCCGCAATTGGAAATCTCTAGCTTTTTTGTGGTTGAGAACTATTTTGTCTCAGGCTCTTTTAGTTTTTTGAATATATAAACACTATAGCTAAATTCCCAAACTAAGTTCCACCGCTAGTAGAAGTGGAAGTTAGTCTGATAA
>NZ_CAUQCP010000082.1:0-3905 GCF_963516575.1 uncultured Streptococcus sp. | reverse complement strand
GCCTTGACCGCGATATCTGGCAATACTTCACAGTTAATACAGGTGTTCGTTCAGTTGGGGTTATGGGTGACGGTCGTACGTACGACTACACAATCGCAATCCGTGCTATTACCTCTATCGATGGTATGACTGCTGACTTTGCCAAAATTCCTTGGGATGTCCTTCAAAAAATCTCAGTACGTATCGTAAATGAAGTGGATCACGTTAACCGCATTGTCTACGATATCACAAGTAAACCACCAGCAACCGTTGAGTGGGAATAATAGATAAGAGTAACTTAGGCTAAGAATCCTTGATTTAACAGCATTTTTGTTGTTGTAAATGGTATTTAAATAATATAGATACATTTGGATTGTCGCCAAAGTGTCGCCAAAAGAAGCTCTTAATTTGAGCTTCTTTTATTTTTTTGAAAGGAATCTAAAAACATGTCCAAAGGTAAAGCATTCGAATACACTACTGCAGTTTCATTTTGTCAATATTTACGTAACAATGGTGGAAGGGCTCAAATCATAAATGATAATAATTTCAAAAATGTTGAAAAAGATTTTTTAGCATTACATCCAGAAGAACAATTAGATTTAATAAATGCTGCGGTCATTGGGTGTAGAGAAGTTTACAAGTTAGAAGCAGTGTTGCAAAATACTAGTGATGTCATTAACATTAGTATAGCTCCTGATTCATTTGGAATAAAAGGCGATGTTAGAGATGTTATTTTATGGAATGATAATTTCGAAATTGGAATTTCATGTAAGCATAATCATACAGCCCTAAAACATCAGAGGTTATCAAACAAAATTGATTTTGGACTGATATGGGCAAGACATCCAGTTTCTCAAAATTACTGGCAATCTATTAATCCAATTTTCACAATGCTAAGTGATTTTAATAAAAATAAAGTTAATTGGAAAGATTTAGCAAACTACGGAGTAAGTAAAGAAAATGATGTATACATACCTCTACTAACTCATTTTTTAAATGAATTCAACTTACTTGATAGAACCTATCCAGATTTAGCTCCAAAATTCATGGAATATCTAGTTGGTCGTAAAGATTTTTATAAATTTGTGATGGACGAGAGACATCGCAACTTAACCGTCTATGCCTATAATCTACATGGTAATTTAGGAGTTGGAAGTGGATTAGTACCTACTATTTCACTCCCAACAAGATTCATCAATAAATCTTGGAAAGTGAAAAATGACGGTACAACAAGTAATAATACTCTGATTATAGAAATGGATAATAACTGGACTGTAGCACTTAGGTTACATTCTGCTTCATCTACAGTAGAAAATAGCTTAAAGTTTGATAGTCAACCAATTAGTATACCTAATAATATTTTAACAATTTCTAATCCGTATTAAATACTGGCCTTTTTTTAATAATTATGGTATGCTATTTCTTGTAAATCTAATAGAACTAGGAGATAATATTTGGATAACACGATAATAAAAGATGAAACTACTCGTTCTAGAGGGAAATTCAAACCTGCACCAAACCTTTCTATTAATGAGGTTAAGAATGTATTATTCAAAAAAATTGAAGAAGAAACAAGTAAAATTATTGAGGATTCTTCTGATTATGAATTAATTCAACAAGTAGATTATCAGGATAATAAAATAAATGTTGTATCATTATTCTCAGGAGCTGGTGGTTTAGACTTAGGTACCGAATTGGCTGGGCTTGCTTCCGTCATTGGTGTACAAGAAGCTCTAAAAGTTTTTAATAATAGAGAGGAATTTCAACAGCTAAGGCACGAGAGTATTTTCCATACAATTTATACGAATGATATGTTCCTTGAAGCTAATGAAACCTATAGTATGAATTTCCCCTCTACTATTATCCAACATCAAAAAGATATCAGGAAGGTTGCTCATTTTCCAAACAATGAATTAACAATCGGTGGTTTCCCATGTCCTGGTTTTAGTGAAGCTGGGCCAAGATTAATTGATGATGATAGAAACTTTCTATACATACACTTCATTCGTGAACTAATGCAGGCACAACCAGCATTCTTTGTTGCTGAGAATGTAAAAGGTATGATGACTCTTGGTCAAGGAGAAGTATTAAAACAGATAATCGAAGACTTTTCAAGTGCAGGGTACACTGTTACTGCTCATTTAGTTAATGCACGCGATTATGGAGTGCCACAATCTCGAGAACGTGTTTTTTTGATTGGTGTACATAAAGAAAAAATTGAAAAGAAATATGGATACCGATATGAATTACCTTTACCTACTCATGGTAAAATGAATGAAATAGACTTATTTTCTAATAAACGACCTTGGGTAACATTACGAGAAGCAATTGGTGATTTAGAGAGTGACCCAGGTGAATATTTCGAGGGTTCATACAGTACAATCTATATGTCTCGAAATAGGAAAAAATCATGGGATGATCAAAGCTTCACAATTCAAGCAAGTGGACGTCAGGCACCTCAACACCCCGGTGGCAGTCCTATGACAAAGTATAAAGAAGATAATCACACCAGATGGCAGTTCAATGGAGAAAATAATAGACGACTTTCAGTCAAAGAAATAGCTCGGATTCAAACATTCCCAGATTGGTTTGAATTTAGTTTCGGTTCTCCTATTGGAAAATCTGGAAAACCAATTTCTAGAAACGCTCAAATTGACAAAGTATATAAACAAATTGGAAATGCTGTACCTGTACTACTTGCAAGAGCAATTATTCAACCAATAGCAGATTTCTTATATAATGAATATCTAAAAAAGAGGTTCATTGTCAACTGTAGTGGGTTGAAGAAAAGCTAATACTCTTCGAAAATTAAATTCAAACCACGTCAGCGTCGCCTTACCGTACTCAAGTACAGCTTGCGGCTAGCTTTCTAGTTTGCTCTTTGATTTTCATTGAGTATAAGATCATTTATGTATTTTCACTAGCCAGTATCTTTGGATACTGGTTTTTACTTTTCTAGACTTTTTGACTACCTGTTCAAACTGGGTTAATTTTCGACAGTTTATTAGTCATGATGCACAGCTTAAAAGATTAGAATTGTCAAAACAATTTGTCTAGGCTTGATTTTATGGCTTATTTACTATAAAATGAGAAGGAAATACGTCAAACTTTTATATTGCAAATAGGAGAAATCATGACAAAAACATTAAAACGTCCTGAGGTTTTATCGCCTGCAGGGACTTTAGAGAAACTAAAAGTAGCTGTTCAGTATGGGGCAGATGCTGTCTTTATCGGTGGTCAGGCCTATGGTCTTCGTAGCCGTGCAGGTAACTTTACCTTTGAACAGATGGAAGAAGGCGTACAGTTTGCGGCTAAGTACGGAGCCAAAGTATATGTAGCGGCTAATATGGTTATGCACGAAGGAAATGAAGAGGGAGCTGGTGAGTGGTTCCGTAAACTGCGTGATATCGGGATTGCAGCAGTAATCGTGTCAGATCCAGCCTTGATTATGATTGCAGCGACAGAAGCACCAGGTCTTGAAATACACCTCTCTACCCAAGCAAGTGCCACTAACTATGAAACTCTTGAGTTTTGGAAGGAACTGGGCTTAACTCGTGTTGTTTTGGCGCGTGAGGTTTCGATGGAAGAATTGGCAGAAATCCGCAAACGCACAGATGTTGAGATTGAAGCCTTTGTCCATGGAGCCATGTGTATTTCTTACTCTGGTCGTTGTACCCTTTCTAACCACATGAGTATGCGTGATGCCAACCGTGGTGGTTGCTCTCAATCTTGCCGTTGGAAGTACGACCTTTACGATATGCCATTTGGCCAAGAACGCAAGAGTTTGAAGGGCGAAATTCCAGAAGAATTTTCAATGTCAGCTGTTGACATGTCCATGATTGACCATATTCCAGATATGATTGAAAACGGTGTGGACAGTCTTAAGATTGAAGGGCGTATGAAGTCTATTCACTACGTATCAACAG
>NZ_CAUQCP010000081.1:0-3960 GCF_963516575.1 uncultured Streptococcus sp. | reverse complement strand
TATCAGACTAACTTCCACTTCTACTAGCGGTGGAACTTAGTTTGGGAATTTAGCGAAATGTTTTTAGATTAAGATTTTACAATTTTATTCTATAAGTTCAATTATTTTTTGATTTTATTAAGGTAGTAGCTCTTTCTTCATACGCTCATTATCATCACTCTTTATAAATACAACATTTCGTTTTCCTGTTAACTCTACCAATTTTTCTTTACCAAGAATGATTGCAAGATTCTTAATAATCGAACGTTTAGCTGGTTCATCAACATAAGTGAAAATAAATCGATAAGTATATTTTCCATTCTCTGCTAATGAAAAGCATTTTTGAAATATTTCCTTATCCAGAGGGTCAACAGAGTGACCAAAAACAATGATATTCTTAGATGCATTGTAAGGTACATCAATTTCATTTTCTTTAAATTCTATATTGGGCTCGAAAAACGTTTCATAATCATTCCCAGTCTCCTTAACAACTCGTTGATAGTATTTCTGATAAGGAATCAAATCAATATTAACATTGTTTTCTTTATCCTCAATTCCAAAGACCATAGTATTGATGCGACTGAAAGTTCTCTCTAAATCAATTCGCCCATGTATGAAATGAGTTTTCTCCTCAGAAGTCCGAAATAAATATCCTGATGTATTAGTATAATTAAAATTTAGAACTGAAGAATTTGATAAATCTGATATTGCATCTAGAGCTGTTGGCTTGGATTTAATGTTCCTAACTTCAAAATCAAGAAAGTCTCTATAAGATAAATATATTTCTAATAATTCAATCAATAGATCAAGTTGCCTGATAAATTCGTTATTTAATTCATCCAATGCAACTTCTCTTTCTAAAAAACCCCAGCCTTTTTCATAGAATATGGAGAGAAAAGTATCTGCAATATATAATTTTGACCTATAATTTTTTTCTTGTAATAATTTCTTTTCCAGTAGCCCAGTTTGTCCTGTAGTAGCAACTTTGAATATTAAATCATTATTTTCTTTAAAATACATTATCGCATCTGCAAGTTGAGAAATCATGATTTCAAGGTTAGACCAATTTTCTCCAAGTCCATCCTTGTTTTCATTAATAAATTTCAAATACAAATTATATCTGTATTTCTCAATCCTAATATTTTTAACTTTTAGAAACTCAAGCAACTTCTCATCTGGATTAGAAAATAATTGTTTTTCAAAGTCAATAAAATCGGTATATTTCGTCTTTCGCCCCATAGCAATATCAAAACCATTACCTAGAATTAGAATAGTATCTGCCATGAATTATTCTCCTCTACATTATGTATAATTACTAAAATTATACCACGAATCAACCAAAAAACGAGTCTGGGACAAAAGTCTAACCATAAATATAAAAAGCGAACAAAATAAGTTATCTGACACTCAGAATTCTGTCTTGTTCGCTTTTTTTCCAATCTATCGATTTTAAAAATTTATAATAAAGAATTCCTAAAATCAAAATCTTTTTGTCCCAGCCTCGTTTAGTTTTATCCAACTACTTCTTCTGCTTTAACTTTTTTCTCATTCTTGTTCGAACCAGTCAATCGACGCTTACTATCAAAGACTCATTCCCCCTTTCTCCTCCAAAATATGGTATAGTAGAGTTATACTATCCATGAGGAGTTTACATGTCACAGGATAAACAAATGAAAGCTGTATCTCCCCTTCTACAGCAGATCATCAATATTTCATCGATTGCTGGGGGAATTGGGAGTTTGATTTTCTGTATTTGGGCTTATCAGGCTGGGATTTTACAGTCTAAGGAAACCCTCTCTGCCTTTATCCAGCAGGCAGGTATCTGGGGGCCACCTCTCTTTATCTTTTTACAGATTTTACAGACTGTCGTCCCTATCATCCCAGGGGCCTTAACCTCGGTGGCAGGGGTCTTTATCTACGGTCACATCATCGGGACTATCTACAACTATATCGGCATCGTGATTGGCTGTGCCATTATCTTTTATCTGGTGCGCCTATACGGGGCTGCTTTTGTCCAGTCTGTCGTCAGCAAGCGCACCTATGACAAGTATATCGGCTGGCTAGATAAGGGAAATCGTTTTGACCGTTTCTTTATCTTTATGATGATTTGGCCGATTAGCCCAGCTGACTTTCTCTGTATGCTGGCTGCCCTGACCAAGATGAGTTTCAAGCGCTATATGATCATCATCGTTCTGACCAAGCCCTTTACTCTCGTGGTTTATACCTACGGTCTGACCTATATTATCGACTTCTTCTGGCAAATGCTTTGACACGTAAAAAATCCGTTTAGTTTCCCAAGCGGATTTTTAGAGCGTAGATTGATTATAGCTTGATACTAAATATACTTTGGTATGGAAATCATTCCTATTTTTCGATAGTGAGATGAGGACTTACCTAGCCTTTCCGCCGTGATAGAAACACCTGAAATCTAATGGTTTCAGGTGTTCGGAAACTTTGAGACATTAGGCTCAAAGTTTAGGTATGGAATTTCGAAGAAAGTCGCTACCGTCCCTAATCACTTAAGGAAAGGATTAAAAATATTGTTTTCAACCACAAAATCCGTTTGGTTTCCCAAGCGGATTTTGTGCTTTATTTTGAAACTTCTTTTGCAAGGACAAAGTTCCCAAGTGTGGCAGAACCATTTCCTGCTACTGCTGGAGTCACGATATAGTCACGCACATCTGGCACTGGTAGGTAACCATTGAGAAGAGATGTAAATTTCTCACGGACACGGTCCAGCATGTGTTGTTGAGCCATGACCCCACCACCAAAGACGATGACATCTGGTCGGAAAGTCACTGTCGCATTAACTGCAGCTTGAGCGATATAGTAGGCTTGAACATCCCAAACAGGGTTGTTCAGTTCAATGTTTTCCCCACGAACACCTGTACGAGCTTCCAAACTTGGACCAGCTGCATAGCCTTCCAGACATCCCTTATGGAAAGGACAAACACCCTTAAACTCTTTTTCAATATCCATTGGATGTTTAGCCACATAGTAATGGCCCATCTCAGGGTGACCCACACCACCGATAAACTCTCCACGTTGGATGACACCTGCACCAATACCTGTACCGATTGTGTAGTAAACCAAGTTTTCGATACGACCACCAGCATTATTACGGGCAACCACTTCACCATAAGCAGAGCTGTTTACGTCTGTAGTGAAGTACATTGGTACGTTGAGGGCGCGACGAAGGGCACCAAGTAAGTCCACATTTGCCCAGTTTGGTTTTGGAGTCGTTGTGATAAAGCCATAGGTTTTTGAGTTTTTATCAATATCAATCGGACCAAATGAACCAACTGCAAGACCAGCAAGGTTGTCGAATTTTGAGAAGAACTCAATGGTTTTATCGATTGTTTCGATTGGAGTTGTCGTTGGAAATTGTGTTTTTTCTACAACGTTAAAGTTTTCATCACCGACAGCACAGACAAACTTTGTACCGCCCGCTTCCAAGCTTCCATATAATTTTGTCATGATAAACCTCTTGTTTTTATTTTCTTTATTATAGCATATTTCGAAAGTCTAAATTTCTCTATTTTTTAGATTTTCCTCTGTAAATCTTACCATTCAAGCAAAAACGAACAAACATGTCATTTGTTCGTTTTCATTTAGCTAGAAAAGACTAAGCTTTCACTTCGATAAGAGCATCCCCCTTCACAACTGAACCTGTTGCGACTGGAGCTACTGAAGCGTAGTCAGCTGTGTTTGTAACGATAACCATTGTTGTATCGTCAAGTCCAGCTGCAGCGATTTTGTTTGAGTCAAAAGTTCCAAGAACATCGCCAGCTTTTACCTTGTCACCTTGAGCAACTTTTGCTTCAAAACCTTCACCGTTCATTGTTACAGTGTCAATACCAACGTGGATCAAGACTTCAGCACCATCAGTTGTTTTCAAACCAAAAGCATGTCCTGTTGGAAAAGCGATTGAAACTTCAGCATCAGCTGGTGCATATACCACACCTTGACTTGGTTTCACAG
>NZ_CAUQCP010000080.1:0-4096 GCF_963516575.1 uncultured Streptococcus sp. | reverse complement strand
GAGCTGACTTCGTCAGTCTTATCTACAACCTCAAAGCAGTGCTTTGAGCAACCTGTAGCTCGCTTCCTAGTTTGACCTTTGATTTTCATTGAGTATAACAGATAAGAAAGTGAATGGATAAGAACGTGCAGGAACCAGTGAAATTATTTCAATACAATACCCTTGGAGCTTTGATGGCAGGACTTTATGGTGGGACCATGACAGTGGGAGAATTGCTAGAGCATGGTGACCTTGGTTTGGGAACCTTGGATTCCATTGATGGGGAATTGATTGTCTTGGATGGTAAGGCTTATCAGGCCAAAGGGTCTGGAGACCAGCCAGAGATTGTAGAAGTGTCGCCAGATGCCCTTATTCCTTATGCAGCAGTAGTACCGCACCAGGCAGAGGTCATTTTCCGCCAGCGCTTTGAGATGACAGACAAGGAATTGGAAGAACGAATTGAGTCTTATTATGATGGGGAAAATCTTTTCCGCTCTATCAAGATTCGTGGGAAATTTTCGCATATGCATGTGCGCATGATTCCCAAGTCGACACCAGATACCAAGTTTGCTGATGTCGCAACCCATCAACCGGAATATAGTCGTGACAATGTGGCGGGAACCATCGTTGGTTTCTGGACGCCAGAGATTTTCCATGGAGTCAGTGTGGCAGGCTACCATCTCCACTTCATTTCAGATGACTTGACCTTCGGTGGGCATGTTATGGACTTTGTCATCAAGGAAGGTATTATTGAGGTGGGAGCCGTTGACCAGTTGGACCAACGTTTTCCTGTCCAAGACCGTCAATACTTGTTTGCTAAGTTCAATGTTGAAGAGATGAGAAAAGATATTGAAAAGGCAGAATAGGAGAAGAAAATGACCATTCATATTATCATTACCATGGTGTTGTTGTTGGCTTTCTTGGTAGGGAGCATTTGGTATGCCAAAAAGAAATACAAGATTAATCTAGCTGTCTTGGGTTTGGGGGCTGTCGCCTTCTTTGTCTCTTCACAGATTTTGGAAAAACTGGTTCATATCTTGGTTTTGCATCCTCAAAAAGACGGTAGTGTTGCCCTCTTGCAGGATCATCCGCTTGTCTATATCCTCTATGGCCTAGCCATGGCAGCTCTTTTTGAGGAAACGGCTCGCCTTGTTTTCTTCAAATGGTTGGAGAAAAAGAGAAGTTTGGAAAAGGCAGATGCCTTGGCTTATGGATTGGGACATGGTGGCTTGGAGTTGATTTTCCTAGGTCTTACTAGTTTGCTTAATCTCTACTTTGTTCTATCAGCAGTTCAAACGCAAAATCCACAGGTTATGCAATTGCTGTCTGAAAATATGTTGAAAACCATTCAGTCGCTATCAGTCTGGCAAATTTATTTGCTTGCTTTTGAACGGATTTTAGCACTTGGATTCCAAATGCTTTTAACTGTTTGGGTTTATCAAGGTGTTCGTCATAAAAACTGGGTATATCTATTAGCAGCCTATGGCCTACATGCCTTCTTTGACCTAGCTCCATCTCTAGCTCAAGTAGGATGGATTACAAGTCCAGTCTTGGTTGAAGTGGTCTTAGCACTTGAACTTGTTCTGGTTGCCTATGGAACCAAGGCAATCTTTTGTAAAAAATCATAAAAAGAGGGGAAACCTCTTTTTTGTTTAAAAGCTAAATAAGTCCAAGATTTTTTTAGGGTCGTCAAATGGTCTTAAAAATGGTATAATGGAATGAATTTTGTAAAAGGGAGAGTGTCATGTCAGTAAAAGAAAACATGCTTGAAATCTTAGAAGGGATTGATATCCGTTTCAAGGAACCCTTGCATAGCTATAGTTATACAAAAGTAGGTGGAGAGGCCGATTATTTGGTCTTTCCACGAAATCGTTTTGAGTTGGCTCGCGTTGTTAAATTTGCCAATCAAGAAAATATTCCTTGGATGGTCCTTGGAAATGCAAGCAACATCATTGTTCGTGATGGTGGGATTCGTGGATTTGTTATTTTGTGTGACAAGCTCAATAATGTTTCCGTTGATGGCTATACCATCGAAGCTGAAGCTGGTGCCAACTTGATTGAAACAACTCGCATTGCCCTTCGTCATAGTTTGACTGGTTTTGAATTTGCTTGTGGCATTCCAGGGAGCGTCGGCGGTGCTGTCTTTATGAATGCAGGTGCTTATGGTGGTGAAATTGCCCACATCTTGCAGTCTTGTAAGGTCTTGACCAAGGATGGAGAAATCGAGACACTGTCTGTCAAGGATTTGGCTTTTGGTTACCGCCATTCAGCCATTCAGGAGTCTGGTGCAGTTGTCTTGTCAGCTAAATTTGCCCTTGCTCCAGGAAACCATCAGGTTATCAAGCAAGAAATGGATCGCTTGGCGCATCTACGTGAACTCAAGCAACCTTTAGAATATCCATCTTGTGGTTCGGTCTTTAAGCGTCCAGTAGGGCATTTTGCAGGTCAATTAATTTCAGAAGCTGGCTTGAAAGGCTATCGTATTGGTGGAGTAGAAGTGTCTGAAAAGCACGCAGGATTTATGATCAATGTCGCAGATGGAACGGCCAAAGACTACGAAGACTTGATTGAGTCTGTGATCGAAAAAGTCAAGGAACACTCTGGCGTTACTCTTGAGAGAGAAGTCCGTATTTTAGGTGAAAGCAAGTAGGAAGCTGTATTTGAAAAGCTGCTGCTATGTCATGGAAAGGGGGTGAAAGCCTATCGTTAGTGCAGAAGCATGTAGGCAGTTCAATCTCCTACACGAGGTAGTAGCGGCCTGACAGAGCCCTGATCTGTTAATCTATGAAAAAGAAGGAATAAATGACAATTGAAAAAACCAATTATTGAATTCAAAAACGTCTCAAAAGTTTTTGAAGACAGCAACACCAAGGTTCTCAAAGATATCAACTTTGAGTTGGAAGAAGGGAAATTCTACACCCTTCTAGGCGCATCTGGTTCAGGGAAATCAACCATCCTAAACATCATTGCAGGTTTACTGGATGCTACGACAGGAGATATTTTGCTGGACGGTGTCCGCATCAACGACATCCCAACCAACAAGCGAGACGTCCATACGGTCTTCCAATCCTATGCCTTGTTTCCACATATGAATGTGTTTGAAAATGTTGCCTTTCCACTTCGCTTGCGTAAGATTGACAAGAAAGAAATCGAGCAACGTGTTGCTGAAGTTCTCAAGATGGTTCAGTTGGAAGGTTACGAAAAACGTTCCATTCGTAAACTCTCAGGAGGACAACGTCAGCGTGTGGCTATTGCCCGCGCCATCATTAACCAACCCCGTGTGGTTTTGTTGGACGAGCCTTTGTCAGCATTGGACTTGAAATTACGAACAGACATGCAGTATGAACTGCGTGAACTGCAACAACGATTGGGCATTACCTTTGTCTTTGTCACTCACGATCAGGAAGAAGCTCTCGCCATGAGTGACTGGATTTTCGTCATGAACGATGGTGAGATTGTCCAGTCTGGAACACCTGTGGACATCTACGATGAGCCAATCAACCACTTTGTTGCTACCTTTATCGGCGAGTCAAATATCTTGCCAGGAACCATGATTGAGGACTACTTAGTTGAGTTTAACGGCAAACGCTTCGAAGCGGTCGACGGTGGGATGAAGCCAAATGAGCCAGTCGAAGTCGTGATTCGTCCAGAGGACTTGCGGATTACCCTTCCTGAAGAAGGCAAGCTCCAAGTTAAGGTAGATACCCAGCTCTTCCGTGGGGTTCACTATGAGATTATCGCCTATGACGAACTTGGAAACGAATGGATGATCCACTCAACCCGTAAGGCCATCGTGGGTGAGGAAATCGGTCTGGACTTTGAACCAGAGGACATCCACATCATGCGTCTCAACGAAACCGAGGAAGAGTTTGATGCTCGTATTGAAGAATACGTGGAAATCGAAGAGCAAGAAGCAGGTCTGATTAACGCGATCGAGGAGGAAAGAGATGAAGAAAACAAGCTCTAAACTCTTTGTAGTGCCCTATATGCTTTGGATTGCCCTCTTTGTCCTTGCACCCTTGGTATTGATTTTCGGTCAATCCTTTTTCAACATTGAAGGCCAATTCAGTTTAGAAAACTATAAATCTTACTTTGCGTCACAAAACTTGACCTACCT
>NZ_CAUQCP010000079.1:0-4149 GCF_963516575.1 uncultured Streptococcus sp. | reverse complement strand
TGGAAGAAAGTATCAATCCAACCATCAATATTGGTCCTGTTACCTTTGATTTAACTTTGACAGCCTTGACTTTGCTGTCTGTATTTCTGATTTTTGCATTTATCTATTGGGCAAGTCGTAATATGACATTGAAACCCAAAGGTAAACAAAATGTACTAGAGTATCTCTATGATTTTGTAATTGGATTTACAGAACCTAACCTTGGTTCCCACTACATAAAAGATTACTCACTCTTTTACTTATGTTTATTTCTTTTTATGGTCATCGCCAATAATCTTGGTTTGATGGCTAAACTTCAAACAACAGATGGGACAAACCTTTGGACATCGCCAACTGCAAATCTTTCATTTGACCTTGTCTTGTCTTTCTGTATTATTGTGATGGCGCATATTGAGGGGATTCGTCGTCGTGGGATTAAACAATACCTAAAAGGTTTTGTAACTCCTGCATTTATGACACCGATGAATCTACTTGAAGAAGTCACGAATTTCCTTTCTCTTGCTTTGCGGATTTTTGGGAATATCTTTGCAGGTGAAGTAATGACAAGCTTGCTTCTCTTACTTTCACATCAGGCTATTTTTTGGTATCCAATCGCATTTGGGACAAACTTAGTTTGGACTGCATTTTCCGTGTTCATTTCTTGTGTACAGGCCTATGTCTTTACACTATTATCCTCTATGTACCTAGGAAATAAAATTAATGATGAAGAGTAGAAAGGAGTAACTGATGCACGTAACAGTAGGTGAATTAATTGGTAATTTTATTTTAATCGCTGGCTCTTTTATCCTTTTGCTAGTCTTGATTAAAAAATTTGCATGGTCTAATATTACAAGCATTTTCGAAGAAAGAGCTGAAAAAATTGCTTCAGATATTGACAGAGCTGAAGAAGCACGTCAAAAAGCGGAAGTATTGGCTCAAAAACGCGAAGATGAATTGGCTGGTAGCCGTAAAGAAGCTAAGACAATCATTGAGAATGCGAAAGAAACAGCTGAGAAAAGTAAGGCTAGTATTTTAGCAGATGCTAAACTAGAAGCAGGACGCTTAAAAGAAAAAGCAAACCAAGAAATTGCTCAAAACAAAGCTGAAGCTTTACAAAGCGTTAAGGGTGAGGTAGCAGATTTGACAATCAGCTTGGCTGGTAAAATCATCTCACAAAACCTTGATGGTCATGCCCATAAAGAACTCATTGATCAGTATATCGATCAGCTAGGAGAAGCTTAATGGACAAGAAAACAGTAAAGGTAATTGAAAAATACAGCATGCCTTTTGTCCAATTGGTACTTGAAAAAGGAGAAGAAGACCGTATCTTTTCAGACTTGACTCAAATCAAGCAAGTTGCTGAAGAAACAGGTTTACCTTCTTTTTTAAAAAAAGTGGCAGTAGACGAGTCTGACAAAGAAAAAACGATTGCTTTCTTCCAAGACTCTGTGTCACCTTTATTGCAAAACTTGATCCAGGTTCTGGCTTATAATCACAGAGCAAATCTTTTTTATGATGTGCTTGTAGATTGCTTGAACCGACTTGAAAAAGAAACAAATCGATTTGAAGTGACGATTACTTCAGCTCATCCTTTAACAGATGAACAGAAGAGTCGCTTGCTCCCTTTGATTGAGAAAAAAATGTCTCTGAAAGTAAGGAGTGTAAAAGAACAAATCGATGAAAGTCTCATTGGTGGTTTTGTCATTTTTGCCAATCACAAGACAATTGATGTGAGTATTAAACAACAACTTAAAGTTGTTAAAGAAAATTTGAAATAGAAAGTGGTGTTCTTTTGGCAATTAACGCACAAGAAATCAGCGCTTTAATTAAGCAACAAATTGAAAATTTCAAACCCAATTTTGATGTGACTGAAACAGGTGTTGTAACCTATATCGGGGATGGTATCGCGCGTGCTCACGGCCTTGAAAATGCCATGAGTGGAGAGTTGTTGATTTTTGAAAACGGCTCTTATGGTATGGCTCAAAACTTGGAGTCAACAGACGTCGGTATTATCATCCTAGGTGACTTTACAGATATCCGTGAAGGTGATACAATCCGCCGTACAGGCAAAATCATGGAAGTCCCAGTTGGTGAAAGTCTGATTGGTCGTGTTGTGGATCCCCTCGGTCGTCCAGTTGACGGTCTTGGAGAAATCCACACTGATAAAACTCGTCCAGTAGAAGCGCCAGCTCCTGGTGTTATGCAACGTAAGTCTGTATCAGAACCATTGCAAACTGGTTTGAAAGCTATTGACGCCCTTGTACCGATTGGTCGTGGTCAACGTGAGTTGATTATCGGTGACCGTCAGACAGGGAAAACAACCATTGCGATTGATACAATCTTGAACCAAAAAGGTCAAGATATGATCTGTATCTACGTAGCGATTGGACAAAAAGAATCAACAGTTCGTACTCAAGTAGAAACACTTCGTCAGTACGGTGCCTTGGACTACACAATCGTTGTGACAGCTTCTGCTTCACAACCATCTCCATTGCTTTTCCTAGCTCCTTATGCTGGGGTTGCCATGGCAGAAGAATTTATGTACCAAGGCAAGCATGTTTTGATTGTTTATGATGATCTTTCAAAACAAGCGGTAGCCTATCGTGAACTCTCTCTCTTGCTTCGTCGTCCTCCAGGTCGTGAAGCTTTCCCAGGGGATGTTTTCTACCTTCACAGTCGTTTGCTTGAACGCTCGGCTAAAGTTTCTGATGAGCTTGGTGGTGGATCAATTACAGCCCTACCATTTATCGAGACACAAGCAGGAGATATCTCTGCCTATATCGCAACCAACGTGATTTCTATCACTGATGGACAAATCTTCCTTGGTGATGGTCTCTTCAATGCGGGTATTCGTCCAGCCATCGATGCGGGTTCATCTGTCTCTCGTGTAGGTGGTTCTGCACAAATCAAAGCCATGAAGAAGGTTGCTGGTACACTTCGTATCGACCTTGCTTCATACCGTGAGTTGGAAGCCTTCACTAAGTTCGGTTCTGACTTGGATGCAGCAACACAGGCTAAGTTGAACCGTGGACGTCGTACAGTTGAAGTTTTGAAACAACCTGTTCACAAACCATTACCTGTTGAGAAACAAGTAACCATTCTCTATGCTTTGACACATGGTTTCTTGGATACTGTTCCAGTAGATGATATTGTTCGTTTCGAGGAAGAGTTCCATGCCTTCTTTGACGCTCAACATCCAGAGATTTTGGAAACCATTCGTGATACAAAAGACTTGCCAGAAGAGGCAGTCTTGGATGCTGCGATTACAGAGTTTCTCAATCAAACCAGCTTCCAATAAGAATAGAGGTGTCAGATGGCAGTATCTCTAAATGATATTAAAACAAAAATCGCCTCAACAAAAAATACGAGTCAAATCACTAATGCCATGCAAATGGTATCAGCTGCTAAGCTTGGTCGCTCTGAAGAAGCTGCTCGCAACTTCCAAGTTTACGCTCAGAAAGTTCGCAAACTCTTGACAGATATCCTTCATGGTAATGGATTTGGTGGCTCAACCAATCCCATGTTGATTAGTCGTCCTGTCAAGAAGACAGGCTATATCGTCATCACTTCAGACCGCGGTTTGGTTGGAGGTTATAATTCTTCTATTTTGAAAGCCGTTATGGAGTTGAAAGAAGAATACCATCCAGATGGTAAAGGTTTTGAAATGATCTGTATCGGTGGAATGGGAGCTGATTTCTTTAAGGCTCGTGGTATTCAACCACTTTATGAACTACGTGGCTTGGCAGACCAACCTAGCTTTGATGAAGTTCGTAAGATTATTTCAAAAACTGTTGAAATGTACCAAAATGAACTTTTTGATGAACTCTATGTCTGCTACAACCACCATGTCAATACGCTAACCAGTCAAATGCGTGTGGAACAAATGCTTCCGATTGTTGACTTGGATCCAAAAGAAGCGGATGAAGACTACAGCTTGACTTTTGAATTGGAGACAGGCCGAGAAGAAATTTTGGAGCAGTTGTTGCCTCAGTTTGCAGAAAGTATGATTTACGGGGCTATTATCGATGCCAAGACAGCTGAAAATGCTGCCGGTATGACAGCCATGCAAACAGCGACAGATAATGCTAAGAAAGTCATCAATGATTTGACAATTCAGTATAACCGTGCCAGACAGGCGGCGATTACACAAGAAATTACAGAAATCGTAGC
>NZ_CAUQCP010000078.1:0-4308 GCF_963516575.1 uncultured Streptococcus sp. | reverse complement strand
GAACTTTCTCTCCATGAGGAGAAGGTTCTTTTGGGATTTAAAAAGGAAACGATATGAAAAAATATATTTTTATGCGTGTCTTGCGGTCATTGGTTTCTATCTTCTTAGTAACAACCTTGACCTACACGATTATCTATACAATGGTTCCTCGAAAATTGATTTTCAAACAGGATACCAACTATAACAAGATTGCGACGACTGCTGATAAACGTGATAACTATGAGAATACCGTTTATGAGCGTATGGGCTATATCGAGTACTACGATACCAAAGAGTTGCAAGAAAAAGCTAGCCAGATGGATGCCTCTGTAACCGTTGAAGCTAATGATACCAACAAGGCTATCTATGAAAAATACATCAAACAAATCGGTCATGGTTGGACCCTGGGAGAATTTACTGAAAGTGGCCAATTCTACGCTACGCGTGAAATCCCGATTTTTGAACGTGTTTTCAAATTCTATGCTAACTTGATTGACATTGATCATACAAATAAAATTCAAGACCCTGAAAATCCAGACTTGAAACGTTACCTTCGTTTCGAAAACGATCCAGCTATCGGATGGTCATTGGTTGGTTCAGGAACTAAACACAAATATCTCTTGTACTTCAACAGTCAGTTCCCATTTGTGCATCAAAATTTTGTGAACATTAATTTAGGCGACTCTTATCCAACCTATGCTAATAGCCCTGTTTTACAGGTTATTACTCAAGGACAAGGGCAAACAAAAACATCTCAAGTTCAGTTCCCAACAGGTAAGAAAACTTCTTCTGTAAATATTTACTCAAGAACCTACAAATCACCTAGTCAGGCTGACTCTCGTGAAGTAGCTAACTATGGGAAAGATGACCCATATACTGCAACTGAAAGTAACTACCAATATCCTTCTATGATTGCTAGCTCTGCTGTCGTTGGATTGATTGGTTTGCTGATTTCTTATGCGATTGCCGTGCCACTTGGTTCAGCTATGGCTCGCTTCAAGAATACTTGGATTGATAGCTTTTCAACAGGGGCTTTGACCTTCTTGATGGCTCTTCCAACCATTGCCTTGGTTTATATCGTTCGTTTGGCTGGTTCTTCAATCGGTTTGCCAGATTCATTCCCTATCTTGGGTGCTGGAGATTGGCGTTCCTATGTTTTACCAGCAGTTATCCTTGGTTTGTTGGGTGCTCCTGGTACAGCTATTTGGATTCGTCGTTACATGATTGACTTGCAATCACAAGACTTTGTACGTTTTGCTCGTGCCAAAGGTTTGTCTGAAAAAGAAATTTCAAATAAACACATCTTTAAAAATGCCATGGTTCCGCTGGTTTCAGGAATTCCTGGTGCTGTTATCGGGGTTATCGGTGGTGCAACCCTTACTGAAACAGTCTTCGCCTTCCCAGGTATGGGTAAAATGTTGATTGACTCTGTAAAAGCATCTAATAACTCTATGGTCGTTGGTCTTGTCTTCATCTTTACATGTATTTCTATCTTCTCACTTCTTTTGGGAGATATTTGGATGACTATTATTGACCCACGTATTAAATTGACTGAGAAAGGAGGCAAATAATGTCTACAATCGATAAAGAAAAATTTCAGTTTGTAAAACGTGACGATTTTGCCTCTGAAGCCATTGATGCGCCAGCTTATTCATACTGGGGTTCAGTGTTTAGACAATTTATGAAGAAAAAATCAACTGTAGTTATGTTGGGAATCTTGGTAGCTATCATTTTGATGAGTTTCATCTACCCAATGTTTTCTAAGTTTGATTTCAATGATGTCAGCAAGGTAAACGACTTTAGCGCTCGTTATATCAAGCCAAACGCTGAGCATTGGTTCGGTACAGACAGTAACGGTAAATCTCTCTTTGACGGTGTCTGGTTCGGAGCTCGTAACTCTATCCTCATTTCTGTGATTGCGACAGTGATTAACTTGGTTATCGGTGTCTTTGTCGGTGGTATTTGGGGTATTTCAAAATCAGTTGACCGTGTGATGATGGAAGTTTATAACGTCATCTCAAACATCCCATCTCTTTTGATTGTCATTGTCTTGACTTACTCAATCGGAGCTGGATTCTGGAATCTGATTTTTGCTATGAGTGTAACAACATGGATTGGGATTGCCTTCATGATCCGTGTGCAAATCTTGCGTTATCGTGACTTGGAATACAACTTGGCGTCACGTACTTTGGGGACACCAACCTTGAAGATTGTTGCCAAAAACATCATGCCACAATTGGTATCTGTTATTGTGACAACGATGACACAAATGCTTCCAAGCTTTATCTCATACGAAGCCTTCTTGTCTTTCTTCGGTCTTGGATTACCGATTACAGTACCAAGTTTGGGTCGTTTGATTTCGGATTATTCACAAAACGTAACAACCAATGCTTACTTATTCTGGATTCCATTGACAACCCTTGTCTTGGTATCCTTGTCCCTTTTCGTAGTTGGTCAAAACTTAGCGGATGCTAGTGATCCACGTACACATAGATAGGAGTAGAAATGACAAAAGAAAAAAATGTAATTTTGACTGCTCGCGATATTGTCGTGGAATTTGACGTTCGTGACAAAGTGTTGACAGCTATTCGTGGTGTTTCTCTTGAGCTGCTTGAAGGTGAAGTGTTGGCCTTGGTAGGTGAGTCAGGATCAGGGAAATCTGTTTTGACAAAAACCTTCACTGGTATGCTTGAAGAAAATGGTCGCATTGCTCAAGGTAGCATTGACTATCGTGGTCAGGATTTGACAGTCTTGTCTTCTCACAAGGATTGGGAACAAATTCGTGGTGCTAAGATTGCGACTATCTTCCAGGATCCAATGACTAGTTTGGACCCAATTAAAACAATTGGTAGTCAGATTACAGAAGTTATTGTAAAACACCAAGGAAAAACAGCTAAGGAAGCAAAGGAATTGGCCATTGACTACATGAATAAGGTTGGGATTCCAGAAGCAGATAGACGTTTTGATGAATACCCATTCCAATATTCTGGAGGAATGCGTCAACGTATCGTTATTGCTATTGCCCTTGCTTGCCGACCTGATGTCTTGATTTGTGACGAGCCAACGACTGCCTTGGATGTGACCATTCAAGCACAGATTATTGATTTGCTCAAATCATTACAAAACGAGTACCATTTCACAACAATCTTTATCACCCACGACCTTGGTGTGGTAGCAAGTATTGCGGATAAGGTGGCGGTTATGTATGCTGGAGAAATCGTTGAGTATGGAACTGTTGAGGAAGTCTTCTATGACCCTCGCCATCCATATACATGGAGTCTCTTGTCTAGCTTGCCTCAGCTTGCTGATGATAAAGGGGAACTTTACTCAATCCCAGGAACACCTCCGTCACTTTATACTGACCTGAAAGGGGATGCCTTTGCCTTGCGTTCAGACTACGCAATGCAAATTGACTTCGAACAAAAAGCTCCTCAATTCTCAGTATCAGAGACGCATTGGGCTAAAACTTGGCTTCTTCATGAGGATGCTCCAAAAGTAGAAAAACCAGCTGTGATTGCAAATCTTCACGATAAGATCCGTGATAAAATGGGATTTGCCCATCTGGCAGACTAGGAGGAAGGAAATGTCTGAAAAATTAGTAGAAATCAAAGATTTAGAAATTTCCTTCGGTGAAGGAAGTAAGAAGTTTGTCGCGGTTAAAAATGCCAACTTCTTTATCAACAAGGGAGAAACGTTCTCGCTTGTAGGTGAGTCAGGTAGTGGGAAAACAACTATTGGTCGTGCTATCATCGGTCTAAATGATACAAGTAATGGAGATATCATTTTTGAAGGTCAAAAGATTAATGGTAAGAAATCGCGTGAACAAGCTGCGGAATTGATTCGTCGAATCCAGATGATTTTCCAAGACCCTGCCGCAAGTTTGAATGAACGTGCGACTGTTGATTATATTATTTCTGAAGGTCTTTACAATCATCATCTGTTCAAGGATGAAGAAGAACGTAAAGAGAAAGTTAAAAATATTATCCGTGAAGTGGGTCTTCTTGCTGAGCACTTGACTCGTTACCCTCATGAGTTCTCAGGTGGTCAACGTCAACGTATCGGTATTGCTCGTGCCTTAGTGATGCAACCAGATTTTGTTATTGCGGATGAGCCCATTTCAGCCTTGGACGTTTCTGTTCGTGCCCAAGTCTTGAACTTGCTCAAAAAATTCCAAAAAGAACTTGGCTTGACCTATCTCTTTATCGCCCATGACTTGTCGGTTGTTCGCTTTATTTCAGATCGTATCGCAGTTATTTATAAGGGTGTTATTGTAGAGGTTGCAGAAACAGAAGAATTGTTTAACAATCCAATTCATCCATATACTCAAGC
>NZ_CAUQCP010000077.1:0-4394 GCF_963516575.1 uncultured Streptococcus sp. | reverse complement strand
TGTAACAAAATTTTCCATTGGTTGTCAAGATATTTTTCTTTTTTATTGTTAATTTTAGCTCCTTGCTAGCACCTTAGAGTAAACAAAAAGGAGGAAACTAAACCCTCCTCTAGTTACAAAATTGTTTGTTTGATTGAATAATTTCAATTTTAGCACATAATGGTTTTCGAGTTATGATAGTATCACAACCAACCAGATTCTTTCGCGATATTAGCTGCCTCTGTTCGATTACCTGCATCTAGTTTTGAAAGAATATTGGTGACATAGTTTCGGACTGTTCCGTTGGATAGATAAAGTTTGTCTGCAATTTCTTGGTTAGAGAAGCCCTGAGCGATTCCCTTTAAAACTGCGATTTCTTGCTCTGTTAATGGATTGGGATGCGTCATCACCACTTCCATCAATTCAGGCGAATACTCCTTGCCTCCTTCGAGGACAGTGTGCAAGGTATGCATGAGATCTGCAATCCTTCTTTCTTTCAAGACATAAGCATCTACTCCAGCCTTAACCGCACGTTCAAAATACCCAGGACGTTTGAAGGTCGTCACTACAACCACCTTTGTTTCAAGCTTTTCTGCTCGTATCCACTCCAAGACTTCAAGACCTGTCTTAACGGGCATTTCTACATCAAGGATGACGATATCCACAGACTCCTTTTCTAATAGTTGGATTGCTTCTTGCCCATTCTTGGCTTGAAAGACAGACTCTACATCCGGTTGAAGCGTGAGCAACTGGCACATGGCATCCCGCAACATACTTTGATCTTCTGCGACTAATACTTTCATCTACTTTCTCTCCTTATAAGGTAGTCGAACCTGAACTTCTGTCGGTTGTTTCTGACTAATCACATTTACCTCTCCCGAAAATGGAAGAACACGATCTCGAACTGTATGGAGGTCATCCCCCTTTATAGAAGTAAAGCCACAGCCATCATCTCTCACTGTTAGAATGAGTTCTTTCTCTGTCCGTTCTAATTTTAAGTAGACTTTAGACGCTTTAGCATGCTTGATGATATTGGTCACTAACTCAAGCAAAATCATGGAAGCCGTTGACTCCAATTCCTGAGTTAAGCTAGCTGTATCTAGTTGATTAGCTGTTTCCACCTCAATTCCAGCAATTTCTAACATCTTTTTCACAGTCTCTAGTTCGGATGTCAAAGTTCTAGACTTAAGATTTTCCACAATGGTTCGCACTTCATTCATGGAATCCTTGCTGATCTGGTGAATTTCTTTTAATTCTTTCTCCATCTGTGGATAGGCCTGCATCTGAAATAACTGCAAGGCTAGATCTGTCTTGACACTAAGCATAGCAAAGGTATGCCCCAGACTATCATGCAAATCTTGACCGATACGACTGCGTTCATTTTCAGCAAGCAATAGATTTATCTGGGCATTTTGCTTAGCCTGTGCTTCTTTCAAATCCTCCACAATCCGAATCCGAACCAAGCCAAAAGTCATTAAATCGACAAAAGCAAGAATTACAAGTAGATAGAATAGAAACTCAACTTCGATTCTCTGAAAAATCAACAGTTGGCCCACAACAAGGACTTGAGCAAGAAGAAAAGTCCAGACATGTAAAGACTTTAAACTATGTACGCCAAAATGATAATTTAAGAGGTTAGAAAGGAAAAAGAAGAACCAGATATAATTAACAGCAACAAAGGCAGTATTCCCAACTACATAAGTCAGCATGAGGCCCCAATATAGCCAAGATAGGCGCTGGCTCTTAGTTGTTAAAACACCCAAATATGCCACTACAAATAGAATATCAACCAATAAATGCCAGGCAGAAAGCCACCCAGTCACTACAGGTAGGATGGGGAAAATCATAAAAATTAAACTGGTCCAAAACATATAATGTATGCTTTTCAGTCTTTCAAGCATTAAGCATTCTCCTTATGACCTTGAAGGTAAATGGTCAAACCAAATAAAACTGCTGAAAAAACAAGTAGATAAACTGTGGCTGATAAATTGATGCCACCCTCGTTTAAGAAGGTCTTGAGCAACTCCATCAACTGATAAGTTGGTAGACACTTCCCGATTGCTTGCATCCAGTCTGGAAATAAAGAGATGGGCATCCAGAGTCCGCCTAAAACAGCCAAGCCTAGATAGAGAAGATTGCCCACGACAGACATCAGCTGACTAGAAGGCAAGAGTGTCAAGGTCAAGCCAAGTGCTACAAAAGCTACACTTCCTACTATCAGCAAGAGCGCAGCCCCAATCCAGCTTCCTAAAGGCATATCCACACCTCTGACCAAGTGCCCAACTGAGAAAACAACCAGGATTGAGACCAGATAATCAACCAGCATACTTGTTATCTTTGATAGATAATATTCTACCATATTTACAGGGCTATGACGTATTATTTTCTGCCAATTGTTGATCTTGTCGGTATGTAAAACAACTGGGAATGAAAAGATAGCTGTCGACATCATGGAAAAGGCTGTCATGGAGATGAGGTAATCACGCATAAAATTAGCTGGTCCACCTGGTGTGTCCTGGTACATGCCTGAAAAGAATAAATAGAAGGCTGTCGGCATCCCTACGGATAATAGATAATAGACTAATTGTCGTTTGGTCAATAGAAATTCTATCTTGTTTAGTGCGATCCATCGTTTCATCTTAGTCATCTCCCTTTTGTGTTTCTTCAAAGATTGTATCCAGCAAGCTACGATTATTGACTTCAATTTCTTGAATCCTACATCCTGCTCGGACTAATAGTTCCCAGAAAGCATCTGCTTCGCGTGTGACTACTTGTAGAGCATCCTGTTTTTGTGACCAGTTTTCAACCAAGTTTGACTGTTCGACAACTTCCTTATATGCTAGAGGAAGGATAAAGTGCTTTTCAATCTCCTCACTGCGCATGGCTAGAGGTGTTGTATCGCGAATCAACTCTCCCTTATTCAAGACCAAGATTCGGTCCGCTGTATGCTCTACCTCTTCGATGTAATGGGACGAATAGAGAATGGTAACTCCCTGCGCTTTTAGATCCTGAACAATTTCCCAAAAACGTTGGCGGGTTGAGGTATCCATGGCCGCAGTTGGCTCATCTAAAAAGACAAGTTTTGGTCGGCCAATCAAGGTCAAGACAAAAGAGAAAAGACGCTTTTGCCCACCTGACAATTTTTCTGCCAACTGCTCTTTTTGTTGCTTGTCAAACTGCAGTAGTTGATCGATCTCCTGGTTGCTCAAGGGATTTGGATAAATACTTTGAAAGAAAGCAATCAACTCTTTGACCTTTAATTTCTGAACGATGACATTTTCTTGAGGGAGATAGGATCTTGTGTAGTCTAACTGAGAACTCGTCACTGGCAAGCCTTGGATGGATACTTGACCGCTTGTGACCAGTTTATCTCCAAGCAGACAGTCCAAGAGTGTGGTCTTCCCAGCACCATTGGGCCCAATCAAGGCGACGCATTCACCTTCAGCTACCTCAAAGGAAATATCCTTCAAAATAGCCTTGCCCTTGATGTTTTTATTTAGGCTTTCTACCTTAATCATGTTCATGATATTCTCCTTTCAGCCACTCCTTTCCCATAGGAAAGGCGATAAAAATCATAAATCCTAGTCCCCAGGCACCACGGATGAATTGGTGAAGGAAGGCTTGATCAAACCAACCTGTAAACATTTCTACCAACCATACCACTAGTGATAGTCCAATAAAAAGATAGAGAAACGCTTTTTTCATTTTTCAAACTCCTTTTTCACATCTGAGACTAATTTCAAACTTTCTCGGATAAGCCAGGACATCATTCCAAATCCTGCAAATAGCTCCCAAGGAAAATGATAGAAGCCTTCATCCAATCCTGAAAACATGAGATAAGTCATGACTCCTGCTGCTACTAAACTCATTGCGACAATTACTTTATGTTTCATTTTTTCTTCCTCCACTTGATACATCTAGTATAATTCTTTGAAGGTAGAATCACTAGAAGCTTCTGTCATGAGGAGATATGACAAATGTCATAAAAGATTCTATTTAAAAGAATCAAGAAACATTACACAACAAGACACAGAGTAGAAAAGAATCTATAGTACCTCCGTCAAAGTGATATCAAATTTAAACTATAACGTAAACTAATACGCATTTAAAATCAAAAGACCAGAAATTTTCATCCCATAAGCACATATATTATATATTGCTCCAAAAAATTTTTTATTGCTTCCTTAAAAATTAGTAAGATTTATAAAATCGGTTAAATTTCAATGTGTATACCTAAAATACGGTATTTATTGAAAAGACTGGAGACAAAAAGTATACGCTGCCAAAATGAATTACTGAAATTCAAAAAAGAGAGAAGCAAACTGATTCTCTCTTAATGTATATAATATCTAGTTAAAACAAAAAGATACGCTTACGTATCTCTGTAATGAATCGGGAAGACAGGATTCGAACCT
>NZ_CAUQCP010000076.1:0-4639 GCF_963516575.1 uncultured Streptococcus sp. | reverse complement strand
TATCAGACTAACTTCCACTTCTACTAGCGGTGGAACTTAGTTTGGGAATTTAGCCTTTTTTATCACCAACTTAAAAATCAAAGAATAGACTATCAGAATCGCGATTTAATACGAACACGCCCTAAATAATGTTTTAAAATAATACTGCTTACTGTCCAACTTCTTGCTTTTTTAGCAGTATATCTGATATACTATAATTGTACAGATGAGATATCAGTACAAAATAAATACCTTTTCAGTTTGGTTAATTTTTCAAATTTCTTTATTTTGAAAACTTTTTCCTCCTTACTGTTAGTATTTCATTTTAACTTCCTTTAATTTAAGCTATTAGATAGTTTTTAATAACTTCCTCTACTATCTTTCTAGTAATAAAATAGAAAAAGCACTGTCAACTTCCTCCGACAGTGCTTTTTTGTTGCTATTCAAACTTAAAATCACTAAAACTATTGTTTAAAATCATTCCTTTTGGTTTCAATCACTTTCACAGCAGCTTTTACTACATGAAATTCATCAATCAATTTACTGATGAGTTCGTAGTTTTGTTGGCTTACTCTTCCTTTCATTAATTTTTCAGCAATTTGATTAAATTCAGTCAAGTGTTCTTTAACACTCAGTAACATTTCTTTTGTATCTTTTAAATAATATTTCCTTGATAATTTCTCAACTTCTTGTTTAAATAAGTCAACGTTACTATCGTGTATGGTGATCTTTTTCCCTTCAGCCACCAAATCATTCGCTTCATAACAAGTAATAAATTTACGTTCAATTGTATCGCAAATAAAAATAATTCCACTATCAGATATATACTTTCGTTTATCTAGATTTTGTCCCTCGCTTGAATCATATAGTGTCAAACTATTTATCTGCTTAGAAATCCATTTAGGAAGTTGCTCTTCTTTAACTCCAAATCTCTCATTAGCTCTTTGAATGAAATGTTCTGTATAAACGTACTCTGGTGCATATGAAAGTCCCATGATAGTGCTCCTCTTTGCAAATTGAAAAAACACCTACTCTTATTTAAGAGTAACGGTAAAACTTCTTAAATTTCTACTTCGACGATTGGTTTGCGATAGCCAGGCGAGTGAGCATAATGACAATAAAGTTTCCCTAGTTCAAGTATAGGTTTGAACTCTTCAAAGTCACTTGCAAGAACGTAGCAAGGTTTATAAACACAACTAAATGTGATAGCTACTTCCTCTCTTAAATCTTCTATAAGCAGTTCTAATGTTTCATACTCATAGATACGTACAATCTCTCCTTTACCCTCAAATAGTGCCTTAACAACAATAGATGTACCGTTGCCGTAAAATACAGTATTAGAGGCCACACTCTCATAGTCTCTCATTTCCAAACGATAATATCTATCTGCTCTGGTATCTCCGATAGATACCTCTTTAGGAACCGTGTAGAAATACTTCTCTTGTTCAACTGCCAACGTAAACCTTTTTCGGACTTCTATCTGTTTGAGATACTCGTCAATTCCGCTTCCTAAAGCCAACCCCTTTTGCAAAGTTTCAGCCTTATTGGTTGTCATGTTTGCATCAAGCCATTGTCCTAAAAATCTATGAACATATACCATAATTTCTTCTCTCTTTCTCATCGATTTATATCTACATTGTAACTGATATTTTTTTAAAAAGCAAAAAAATGGAAAGTAACATAAAATTTTGGTATCTCATAAAATTTAAATTTTAATACGGCAAAAAACCTAAATACGCTTCACCTTAAGTAATTTTGAAAAACTCAAGTATCCATTAAAATATTCTTGTTTTTTCTTCATAGTTGAAACAAAGGCTAATTTTACAGGAACTGCATTGGCTCTTGAATGTTTAAAACTTAAATCTTCTGATTGTGGGATAAATCTTAATTCATCTTCCAAATACCTATACACTCTTTCAGGAATTACTAAATTACAGATGTACTTTGCATGATCATTATTTCGAAACATTCGTAGGTAGTACTTTTTATCAGTCTTTCCTAAAAATACCTTACACTCTCCATAGTACATAGTCAGATGGTCAGATATTTCTAATTCATTTAGGAGGAGGGATCTACGAGGTAAATATTTTCTGGTACCAACTTTATTTTCTAAAACAAATTTTACATCAGACACCTCGCTATTATTTTGCAGAGAATTGACGCTCCTTGGTTGGATTACTCTAGGGGCCTTTTCTTCCAGAATACGATTTAAGAGTTGCTCAGCTAAGTCTGCATCAATTTTCTCATAGTATTCTTTCAGTTCTATTTTCGAAGCAGATTCCAAAGCATATTCACATCCGTCACCATGAGGTGATTTAGGATGGCTCGATAAATAGATTTTCCCTTTTTTCTCGTTTATCACTAAATCCACTTTGTGACAACCAGGACAAAATAATTGATTTTCATACTTAAGTTTTGTCCCAGCTTTATCCTTTTGATATTCCTTTTGTAGCTCATAAAGTTCTAATCTCTCATGATTGTAAATACAGTATTGAAATTTATTTTTTGTAAACATAATAATCCTTTCTAGTTATCAACAGTTAAATCTTGTTTTAAAAAATCTGAAATGTGTAGTTATCAAAAACAAACATCTAATTTTCTTAAACAACACAAAAACGCTCTAGACAATATGACTAGAGCGTTTTCTATATATCCGAACATCTAATTTATTTCACAAAAAATGTAGTCAAAAATGTAGTCATTTGGTTGATTTTTATTGCAATACATTGAAATTTGAAATTTCAAGAATCGCCTTAAATCAAGGTTTTTTCGTCTCTACTGAAACGTAATGACCTATTACTTAACTTCTGTAAACACAACGTGTTTGCGAAGTTTTGGTGAGTATTTCTTCAATTGAAGACGGTCTGGAGTGTTACGTTTGTTTTTAGAAGTAAGGTACAAGCGTTCACCAGATTCTTTGTGTTCAAGTGTAATATTTACGCGCATGGTATCTCCCTTCTATTATTCAGCTGATGCAGCTTTAGCGATTTTACGTCCTTTGTAGTATCCTTTAAGTGATACACGGTGAGAACGTGAGTAATCTCCAGTAGTTTCGTCAAAGTTTACAGATGGAGCTGTTACTTTGTAGTGTGTACGACGTTTGTTTTTCTTCGCTTTTGAAGTGCGACGTGCAGGTACTGCCATTTTGATTTCTCCTTTAGGTATTTATATTCGATTCAATCTACTGATTTTCATCAACCATATTAGAATAACACATTTTTTTTGTAAAGTAAAGTTACTTGACAAAAAAAGATGAAAAAATTCTCCTGTCCGACACAGCAAACAGGAGAAGATGCTAAATATCAATCTCAAATGGTTCGTCAATGGTTTCTGAGACGTATTTTCCGTCTTTCTTCCGTTGCTTGACACACTCTGTGAGGAGATATTCGATTTGCCCATTGACTGAACGAAAGTCATCTTCTGCCCATGATGCGAGTGCAGCGTATAACTTGGTTGAGAGTCGAAGGGGGATCTGCTTTTTTTTAGCTTCAGCCATCTTTAGTAAAGACTTCCTGTGTTGACAATTGGTTGTGCATCATGATTGCCACAGAGTACGACAAGGAGATTTGAAACCATGGCAGCTTTTCGTTCTTCGTCAAGCTCTACCAATTCCCCTTCATTGAGTCGTTCTAGTGCCATTTCAACCATTCCTACAGCACCATCTACAATCATCTTCCGGGCATCAATAATGGCAGATGCTTGTTGGCGTTGAAGCATGACAGCAGCAATTTCTGGAGCGTAAGCTAGGTAAGTAATACGTGCTTCAAGGATTTCCAAGCCAGCATCCTCAACACGACTTTGGATTTCTTCACGAATACGATTAGCCACAATTTCGCTAGAGCCACGGAGACTACCTTCATCTGCTTGGCCGTCACCTGTAGTATCCACATTAGGAGACACATCGTAAGGATAGATGCGGACAATATTACGAAGGGCGCTATCACATTGTAATGAAAGATATTCCTTGTAGTTATCAACGTTGAAGACTGCCATAGCGGTATCGACAACTCTCCAAGTTACCGCGATACCGATTTCTACAGGATTTCCTAGACAATCATTGATTTTTTGGCGAGAATTGCTCAAGGTCATGACTTTGAGTGAAATGTGTTTCTTGCTAATTTCAATATTTACATCATTGTCATTTGATGATTTAGCTCCTAAAAAAGGAGATTTTGTGCTAACATCACCACTTTGTCCAAGTCGAGTGTGGTTTGCAGGGTTGACCGCTACGCTGAAGGGATTGACAAAGTAAAAACCAGGTTCTTTGATGGTACCTGTATAGTTACCAAAGAGTGTCAGAACCAGAGCTTCTTGAGGTTTGACAACTTTTAGACCAGCATGAGTTAGCGCTGCAATTACGATTAGTAAAGGTCCGATAATCATTCCAAAAATGTTTTTCGAACCAACACCCATTATAAATATAAAGACACCAAGTACGAGCGTCAACTCAATGAGAATCAATGCTAATATACCATTTGGTTTTGAATTGATTAGTTTTTCAGTCATAAGAATGACCTCCTATTATTTGATATCTAAATGATATCACTTTAATTTATAAAGTCAAGAAATAAATGTAACATTTTTAAAGAAAAGATTACTGTATAGAATTTTCTGAAAATTCAAGAATTTTCTTCTGTTCATTGCTTTTAAAATGTGCTAT
>NZ_CAUQCP010000075.1:0-4667 GCF_963516575.1 uncultured Streptococcus sp. | reverse complement strand
ACGCAACTCAAACTAAAGTTCTTGACGTTGACGGTAAACAATTGGTTAAAGTTGTATCATGGTACGACAACGAAATGTCATACACTGCACAACTTGTTCGTACTCTTGAATACTTCGCAAAAATTGCTAAATAATTCATGAGTCGATAAAAAGCAAGGCCTCTTGGTCTTGCTTTTCTTATATGGAAAAATGGATGACACAATCATCCATTCTTTTTTAATTCTTTTTCAAAAGTATCTGAAAGGGTAGTGAAGCTTAATTTCTCTAATGTAAGCGGATGGGTAAAGGACAGTCGAAAGGCGTGGAGCATAAGCCGACTCGTCTTTGATTTACTCTTATAGAGAGGGTCGCCTAAAATAGGGAAGTTATGATGCGAAAGGTGCACACGAATCTGATGGGTTCGCCCTGTCTTTAGTTTGCAACGAACCAAGGAAGTTTTGTTTGGTAATTGTTTTAATCTGCTTACATGCGTTTCAGCATATTGCCCATTTTTTGTATCAACTATTCGCTTTCTGCGATCATAGCGATCACGTCCGATTTTGTCTTTAAAAACAAGTTCTTTGCTGTTGATATGTCCGTCGACCTGTGCCCAATATTCCCTAGAAATCTCTTTTTTCTCCAGTAAGCGATTGAGAATAGGCAGGATAAAAGGATTTTTGGCAAAGAGAACCAAGCCGCTGGTTTCCATGTCCAGACGATGAACGACATAGCAGGTTTGGCCAACATAGGCGCTGACATGGTTAAGAAGGGCGATTTCGTTTGGCTGATTACCATGCGTTTTCATCCCCTCTGGTTTGTTCACAATAACTAAGTGTTGATCTTGATAAACTTCCTGAACGAGGTTTGGGTTGCCCCAAGGGATTTCTTTTTTGGGATAATCTTCCTCGTCAAAAGTTAACTGGCAAACATCTCCAGGATTTACGATTTCGTTCCAGTGGACTTCTTCTTGATTTATCAAAATATGTTTCTTGATTCTCAAAAAATGACGGATTTTTCTAGGGATGAGGAGTTGTTCCTCAAGTAATTGCTTTACCGTCATTTGAGGTAGAGAGTCTGGTAATGTAAATGTGAATTGCATACAGATATTGTAACAAAAAAACCCCTATTTGGATAGGAAATAGCTAAATTCTTGTCTTCCTATGATGAAGATGATAAAATAAACGCATGAAATTAGATAAATTATTCGAGAAATTTTTTTCTCTTTTTAAAAAAGAAGCAAGTGAACTAGAAGATTCTGATTCTACTAGCTTACGTCGTTCTCGCAGTGATCGAAAAAAATTAGCCCAAGTAGGTCCAATTCGAAAATTTTGGCGTCGCTATCATCTAACAAAGATTGTCCTTATACTAGGTTTGAGTGCAGGCTTGCTAGTTGGGACCTATTTGTTTGCTGTTGCCAAATCAACCAATGTTAACGATTTGCAAAACGCCTTGAAAACTCGGACTCTCATTTTTGACCGTGAAGAAAAGGAGGCTGGTGCCTTGTCTGGTCAAAAAGGAACTTATGTTGAATTAACTGATATCAGTAAAAATTTGCAGAATGCCGTTATTGCGACAGAAGACCGTTCTTTCTATAAAAATGACGGGATTAACTATGGCCGTTTCTTCTTGGCTATTGTCACTGCTGGACGTTCAGGTGGTGGTTCTACTATTACCCAACAGCTGGCTAAAAACGCCTATCTGTCACAGGATCAAACTGTTGAGAGAAAAGCGAAAGAATTTTTCCTTGCTTTAGAATTAACAAAAAAATATAGTAAGGATCAAATTCTAACCATGTACCTTAACAATGCTTATTTTGGAAATGGTGTGTGGGGTGTGGAAGATGCGAGTAAGAAATATTTTGGAGTTTCTGCATCAGAAGTGAGTTTGGATCAAGCTGCGACTCTGGCAGGGATGCTCAAAGGACCGGAACTGTATAACCCCTTGAAATCTGTAGAAGATTCTACCAATCGGCGCGATACTGTCTTGCAGAATATGATTGCAGCAGGATATATTGATAAAAATCAAGAAACCGAAGCTGCTGAAGTTGATATGACTTCGCAATTGCACGATAAGTATGAAGGAAAAATCTCAGATTATCGTTATCCTTCTTACTTTGATGCAGTAGTTAACGAAGCCGTTTCTAAGTATAATCTAACAGAGGAAGAAATTGTCAATAATGGTTACCGCATTTACACAGAGCTGGACCAAAACTACCAAGCAAATATGCAGGTTGTCTATGAAAATAAAGCGCTATTTCCGAGGGCAGAGGATGGAACATTTGCTCAATCAGGAAGTGTCGCTCTCGAACCGAAAACAGGGGGAGTTCGTGGAGTTGTCGGTCAAGTTGCTGACAATGATAAAACTGGATTCCGGAATTTCAACTATGCAACTCAATCAAAACGTAGTCCTGGTTCTACAATTAAGCCTTTAGTTGTTTATACGCCAGCAGTTGAAGCAGGCTGGGCTTTGAATAAGCTCTTGGATAACCATACCATGCAGTACGATAGCTATAAGGTTGATAACTATGCAGGAATCAAAACGAGTCGAGAAGTTCCTATGTATCAAGCCTTGGCAGAATCGCTTAATCTACCTGCTGTTGCCACTGTTAATGATTTGGGCGTTGATAAGGCTTTTGAGGCGGGCGAAAAATTCGGACTCAACATGGAAAAAGTCGATCGTGTTCTTGGTGTCGCCTTGGGAAGCGGTGTTGAAACCAATCCTCTGCAAATGGCTCAAGCATATGCTGCTTTTGCAAATGAAGGTTTAATGCCTGAAGCTCATTTTATTAGTAGAATTGAAAATGCTAGTGGTCAGGTCATTGCGAGCCATAAAAATTCACAAAAACGAGTAATTGATAAAGCTGTAGCTGATAAGATGACCAGTATGATGTTGGGTACATTCACCAACGGAACAGGTATTAGTTCATCACCTGCAGACTATGTCATGGCAGGAAAAACTGGTACAACCGAAGCAGTTTTCAATCCAGAATACACAAGTGACCAGTGGGTAATTGGTTATACTCCAGATGTAGTGATTAGTCACTGGCTTGGTTTTCCGACCACTGATGAAAATCACTATCTAGCAGGATCTACTTCAAACGGTGCAGCCCATGTCTTCAGAAATATCGCAAATACAATTTTACCTTATACCCCAGGAAGTACCTTTACAGTTGAAAATGCATATAAGAAAAATGGAATTGCACCAGCTAACACAAAAAGACAAGTACAAACTAATGATAATAGCCAGACAGATGATAATTTGTCTGATATTCGAGGACGTGCGCAAAGTCTAGTAGATGAGGCTAGTCGGGCTATCTCGGATGCGAAGATTAAGGAAAAGGCTCAAACAATATGGGATTCGGTAGTCAATCTATTTCGTTAAGATGCTTGTCAAAGCCTAGCTTTCTTGTTATAATAGATAAGATGGAGGCGTTATGGCACTAAAAAAAGCAAGCCTAGCTTGTGCGGTTTGTGGTTCGAGAAACTATTCAATCAAGATCAGCGGGAACCCCAAGCCAACACGACTAGAAGTAAATAAATTTTGTAAACATTGTGGTAAGTACACTATACACAGAGAAACGAGATAGGAGAGAGCGATGCGTTTTATTGGAGATATTTTTAGACTTCTTAAAGACACAACATGGCCAACTCGCAAGGAAAGCTGGAGAGATTTTCGTTCTATCATGGAATACACAGCTTTCTTTGTAATAATTATTTACATTTTTGACCAGTTGATTGTTTCAGGTTTGATTCGATTTATTAACATTTTTTAGAAGGTTAGTGGAGTTAATTACACTAGAAATCTTCTATTATGAAAGGAAATATCATGGATAGTTTTGATAAAGGGTGGTTTGTTTTACAAACTTATTCTGGTTATGAAAATAAGGTAAAAGAAAATCTATTACAACGTGCACAAACCTACAATATGTTGGATAATATTCTACGTGTTGAAATTCCAACACAAACAGTGCAAGTTGAAAAAAATGGAAAGAGAAAAGAAGTAGAAGAAAATCGCTTTCCAGGTTATGTTCTTGTAGAAATGGTCATGACAGATGAAGCTTGGTTTGTTGTTCGAAACACACCAAATGTTACAGGATTTGTCGGATCTCACGGAAATAGATCAAAACCAACTCCATTATTGGAACAAGAAATTCGTGACATCTTGGTTTCTATGGGACAAACTGTACAAGAGTTTGATATCGATGTTGAAGTTGGTCAAACTGTACGTATCATTGATGGAGCTTTTGCAGACTATACTGGTAAGATTACAGAAATTGATAACAATAAAGTGAAGATGATTATCTCTATGTTTGGTAATGACACAGTTGCAGAAGTAAACCTAAACCAAATCGCAGAATTATAACCCTGAGAGAGGCCTGTCCTCTCTTTTTTGTGCAGTTGAGGAGCTAAAGGGTGCAGAATGGATGAAATGTGCCAAAAGTGTTTCTGAATCTGTTAGACTGTATCTAGAAAGGGGAAAAGAATGATTAAAGAATTGTATGAAGAAGTCCAGGGAATTGTATATAAGAGTAGAAATGAATATTACTTGCATTTATGGGAACTATCGGATTGGGATCAAGAGGGGATGATCTGCTTGCATGAATTAATCAGTAGAGAAGAAGGGCTTGTAGAAGATATCCCTCGTTTACGTAGATACTTCAAAACTAAATTCCGTAATCGCATTTTAGA
>NZ_CAUQCP010000074.1:0-4714 GCF_963516575.1 uncultured Streptococcus sp. | reverse complement strand
CTACTCCATCTTTTACTAGTTTGTAGCTATTTGCTTGAACACTAATTGTTTTTTGTACCCCATCTACTTCAATTGTTTTCGGTGTAAATGTTGGTGTTCCAGTTTGTACTAAACCTTGTAAGTTCGTTGATGTCGCTGGTGCTTTATCAATCTCAGCTGCTACGATAATTGGTTTATAAGAAGCTGTTGATGTAATAGTTGCACTTTCGTTTTTAGCGTTTGTAATGGTTACAGTTGCTTTTACTGTAATTGGTGGGACATCTTCTTTATAAGTTGGAACTGGTACGAATGTTACTTTACCATTTCCATCAATTGTGAATGTTCCTTTTCCTGCTAGTGTTACGCTGTCTTTTTCTGTTTGATCAGCTGGATCCACTAGTTTACGACTAGTCACAGTTACATTCGTTGATTCAGTAGGAATCGTGAATGTTGGTGTTCCTTCTTGAGTTACACCTTGGATATTTTTCGTTGTCTTATCTCCTGGAGTCACTGTTAATTCAGTTACTGTTGGTACATATTTTTTCGTAACAACATTTCCATTTTCGTCTGCAACTTGAACAGTTACTCCTTCTGCTGTTCCATGATAGGCTGGCGCAGGTGTAAATGTAATCGCATTGTCCACCAATTCATAAGTCCCTACATTCGGTACAGTAATTGACTTCACTTTATCTGAACCATTTAGTAATGTAAGAGTTTCTGGTTTTAGGGCTACCCTTTCGTCACCTGTATCAAAGTTTAGAGTTTTTCCATCCTCCTCATCTCTTTGATTAAAGACGATTGGTGATTTTTGTGTAAGTCCTTGTGCTCCTGAAGTTGCTGAATCTTTACCTGTTGGAGTAACTTCGATCACTGTTGGTGTATACGTTGTTTCAACTTTTGTACCATTCGCATCTTTGATTTGTATTCTTACAGCAGTTGCCGTTCCAACAAATGTTTTCTTCGGTGTAAATGTAATCGTTTTGCTTACTTTATCTAATACATACTCACCTTGGTCTGTTGTGACTGTATTTGTTTCAACTCCTGAAGCATTTACTAATGTTAATGTTTCTTTATCTAAGTCAACATGTTCTCCAGCGTTACTCACTTCCGGACTTCTATCAAAGTTAACCGTTTGATTTTTATCGGCATTATTTTCTAGTGTATCAAAGACGATTCTTGATACTTGTGCTTTCCCTTGAACATCTCTAGTTGTTGACGCTTCTGCAGTTGGAGCTACTGGGATAATTCTTGGAGTATACGTAGCTTCTGTAGTAACTGTAACATCATTATCATCTTTATCATGTGCTACAACAACTGGAACAGACACTTTGACAGGTTTCACTTCACCTTTATAATCTATATTTGGTGTAAATGTTACTTCACCTGTTTCCGGAGCTATCTTATACGTACCGACTTTATTGTTATTTGGATCTAAGGCATCTACAATCGCAGAGTCTGCAGGAGTATTCGTTCTAGGATCAACCAGTCTTGCTGGATATTTAGCTGACGCCGTTACTGGAGTATCAGAAGTTACTACAGTAAAGGTAGGTTTACCTTTTTGTGAGAATCCTTGTATTTCACTACTTTCCGCATTATTAGGAGTTGGTTGTACAGTAGGTATTCTTACTTCTGGAACGTATAACCCATCCATCGTATTTAAGACATCATTTACATTCGGAGCAACAGCTTCATCACTTGTTCCCCATTCTGTCGTTGTTTTGTTCGTGTCTTGACGACGAATTGAAATCCCGTCTGCTTTTCCTACAAATCCTTTTGCTGGAGTAAATTCTACATCGACATCTTTTCCATTTGGTGTAAACTTATACGTACCTTGTCCTTTTACAGTATAGGTATTTTCATCTGATAAAGTGATTTTTTCACCAGTTTTATTATTAATATATACTGGTTTTACAGTAGTATCAATTTCAGCATTTACATCATCTTGTACATAAATGTTTTTACCTTTTGGAGTGAAATGAACTGTTGTACGTTGAGTCTCATTTATCTCACCAATTGTAGTTTGCTTATCTCCTTTTGGTGGGTGAGTAATCTTCGCATTAAAGTCCTCTACTTCCCCAGAGAATGCTAGTCCTGTCGGTTTTTCAATTTCTTCTCTACTTGTTGCAATACGAACCCTAGTACCAGCTTGAAGTAACTGTCCTGCGTCTTTTTGTGTTTTATTTTTAAAATGTAATTTTACATCGCCATCTTGTGTAATTTCCGCAATGTCTGAAGCTTCATCTGAATCGAACTTTCCATTATTATTAAAATCAATCCATGAACGAATATATGCCTTTTCAGCACCACCTGTGTGCGCCTGAATATTTAAGGTATAATAACCAGCACTTGAAACATTTGCTTTGATAATATTTCCTTCGCTACCTTTTAAACTATCAGGAAGTAATTGATTAATCCCTTCGTCTGCTGCATCAGTATCATCATCACCGTGCCAGTTTTTAGGGGTACCAGTATCCGCATCTGGTCTTTCAGACCCTAAGTATGGTTGTTTTACTACAACTCCACTTAATCCATCTTTCGTATTCATTGCGTGGGTTGCTTCACCATAACTTGCAGGAGCATCCCCTTCATCAAGAGGCAATACCCCTATCATAGCCGCTTGTGAACCAGTTGAGAAAACATACATTCCAACTTCTGTTGCATTTTTTGTCATTACTACTGGCACACTATAACTCCTAGCTGTAATACCAGGACCAAACACACCAGAACCTAGACCACCTGTTTCTTGATCTGGGTTAGTAAAGAATTTAGGCACTATCTTATTACCATTTCCTACATTGTAAATAGCAGTAGCATTTATGTCATTACCCATTGAATCCGGAAGCTGTTTATAAGCATCTGTATAATAATTTAATGGTTGATATCTGCGAGCATCCGCTCTATCTTTCTCTAAGTCAATAATTTGTTGCCATCCACTACCATTCGTTGTAAAGGTAATTATTTCTCCACGGTTTGCACTTTCTGCATCGGCCATTACTACCGCTGGACGAACGGGATTTCCTTTATAAGTACCACTAACTTCAAATTGAATCCCAATATTGGCCCCATCACCTTCTGCTTTAATAGAAGTTTTTCTTCCATTTGTATCAATCCCATTATCTCTAATTTCAGACCACTGGTCCTGAGCTTGCGCCGTAATTCTTACTGGAGCGTTATCCCATCTACCAATAAGTCCATTAGTCGCATTTGGGTTAAAGGTTGCTTTTTCAGCTTCTGTTGCATTATTAGCTTCCATACGCTTTCTATAAATTTCAGTCGCTTGGAATGGTTTTAATGATTTAACCTTCAACTTAATGTGGTAGTTAGGCATAATTTCCTTTTCGTAAATTGAGCCTTCTTTTAAATAAACATTTCCATTTTGTATATCAACATTTGTCCAGTTTCTTGTATCTGAAAAGTCTAACCATGCAATTTGTTTTGCAAGTCCTTCTGCTACTTTTCTTTCTGTATAAGGAGGTCTTGTAACTGCTGGATTTTCTGTAGTATCTTTTACATCTGCTGAAATCCCTGTTGTTGTAGGAGTTGCTGTTTCACCTGTTCTGAAACCAGTTCCTTCTTCCATCTTTTTACCATTACGGCTGTCTTTATTTTTATTTTCTTTTGAAATTTCTTCAGCCTTAATTGATTTTAAAATAGATGTGAATGAGCTAATTTCTTTTGTTTTAGCATCTACCTCTTTTTGAGTAGTATCTAAAGCTTCTAGGTATTGTTTAGCTTCTGCAACAAGTTTTTCAGCATTTTGGATTTGAGAGACTTGTTTTTTATTCCCTCGAATACGTTCTAGTTGAGCTTCCAAATCTGCTAATTTGTCTCTCAACGTAGATGAGTTGACAATTTCTTTGTCTACTTTGTTGACCTTATTTTCTGGTACTTCCTTGGTTGCAGAAGTTTCCTTCATTGCAGGAATTTCATTAGTGCTAGGAGTTTCATTAGTTTCGGCCACTTGAGAGCTTGTTGCTGGAACTGCTTCTTCTTTTGTTCCAGATTTTGGTGTCTCTGTACCTACTTCTGGAGCTTTTTCTTGTTTTGGTTCAGTCGCAATCTCTACCTTATTCGCAGATTGAGGCGTATCTCCAGCCTTGGGTATTACCGTGGTCGCCGCCTCGGTCTTTTGCTCATCAGCGTTTACCTGATCTAAATTGTAACCAAATAAAAACCCTGTACCAACCAATACACTTGCCGCACCAACTTTTAACTTTTTGATAGAATATTTTTCATATTTATTCCCACAAAAATAACGATGATCTTTTTGCTGTCTAGATAATTTAAACATAGCTTTCCACCTTATATATATATATATATATGCACTGTAAGTAGACATATATTCCTTTATACATTATATCACGTTCTTAATAAAAACATTAACATTTATTACTTTTTTTTATTGTTTGAAATATGTTGCCAAATCAGTTAGTAAATAACAAAATAAAACTAGTAAAAAGCTTCATAAATCTACAGTTTATAAGATACAGATAGATAGAAAAGACTGGAGTGATATCTTTCAGAATTGCCAAGGAAGTCCAGCAACCATTATTGTTATCAGTTTATTAAAAGCTAATACTCTTCGAAAATCTCTTCAAACCACGTCAACGTCGCCTTGCCGTATGTATGGTTACTGACTTCGTCAGTTCTATCCACAACCTCAAAACTGTGTTTTGAGCTGACTTCGTCAGTTCTATCCACAACCTCAAAGCTGTGCTTTGAGCTGACTTCGTCA
>NZ_CAUQCP010000073.1:0-4796 GCF_963516575.1 uncultured Streptococcus sp. | reverse complement strand
AGATATGGACGGTAGAGAAACTATCCTCCTCCCAGAAGAAAATGACCTATTTTAATACTCAATGAAAATCAAAGAGCAAACTAGAAAGCTAGCCGCAGGTTGCTCAAAGCACTGCTTTGAGGTTGTAGATGAAACTGACGAAGTCAGCTCAAAACACTGTTTTGAGGTTGCAGATGGAAGCTGACGTGGTTTGAAGAGATTTTCGAAGAGTATAAAAACTCTAGCCTTCAGTTGCAAGTGACTGAAAACTAGAGTTTTTCTATTTTTTCAAAGCATTATACAAGTTACGGATAGGTTGCTTTAATGTAGGATGGATAAAATGAGGTGCAATTTCCTGTAAGGGCTCAAGGACAAAAAGGCGTTCCGCTATGTAAGGATGAGGCAAGATAAGTTCATCTGTGTAAATGACCTGGTCCTCCACAAAGAGCAAGTCCAAATCAATCAAACGAGGTCCCCAACGCACTTCTCTCACCCGTCCCATCTCTGACTCAATGGCTAACAAGGTCTCTAATAGAACTGGGGCAGGCAACCAGGTTTCAACCTCAACCACTTGATTAGCAAAGCTATCCTGCTCTACACCACCCCAAGGTTCCGTCGTCAAAACACTGGACTCTTTGAGAATATGGATATCTCGAGCTCGCATGTTCTCAATGGCTTGCTTCAAGTTTGCTTGTTTATCTCCCATATTGCTTCCTAGAGCGATAAAGGCTCGTTGCTTGCGGCGATGGATGGTTACGGAGCAAGTATCTAGTGGCAAATGAACTGGCGCCCAAGGTTTTTTCAGTTCCAGCTGAATTTCTTGGACAAGAGGATAAGCCTCAAAAGTACGTTCCACCAGTTTATAAGCTACCGTTTCAATCAAATCTTCACTCGTTTCCTGAAACCAAGTCGTCCACTGCTGACACAGTTCTCCATAATGGACAGAGGCCGTTAAATCCAAGTCTGTAGCCGCCTTGGTCATATCATAGGATAGGATAGCTGAAACGACAAACTTTTGCCCCAATTCCTTCTCACTAGGAAAAAGACCATGATAGGCAAAAATTTCCAAATCCTTAATCTGCAGTTGATCCATAATGATTCCTTTCTAGAAAAATCCGCTTGAAGCAGATTCTTTTTATACTCAATGAAAATCAAAGTGCAAACTAGGAAGCTAGCCACAGGCTGCTCAAAACACTGTTTTGAGGCTGCAGATGGAAGCTGACGTGGTTTGAAGAGATTTTTGAAGAGTATTATAGTCCCATTAAACGATAAGCCTGATCTCGAAGGTCCTTATCTGTTTCAAATAGACCACGAGCTACTGTCGTCAAGGTTGCAGTACCTGGTTTTCTGACACCACGCATACTCATACACATATGTTCTGCCTCAATGACAACAAAGGCTCCTTTAGCACCCAGATACTCCATCAAGGCATCGGCCACTTCGATATTCAACCGTTCTTGAATTTGTGGTTTCTTAGAATAAACTTCAACCGTACGGGCTAGCTTAGACAAGCCTGCCACACGACCATCTGGAATGTAGGCAATATGCGCTCTACCATAAAATGGCAGAAAGTGGTGCTCACACATGGTATGGAAAAAGATATCCTTTTCTACTACCATGTTGTCATCAATAATCTCAAAGGATTTTGACAAATGTTCCTCCGCAGTTTGACCAAGACCTGAAAAAATCTCTTGGTACATACGGGCTACACGAGCAGGTGTTTCCTGCAAGCCCTCGCGGTTAGAGTCCTCTCCCACAGCCTCGATAATCATTTTTACAGCTGCTTCAATCTTTTGTGTATCCATTCTCGTTCTTCCTCTCCATCAGATAGGATCTCACTTGGCTCAAGAAATACAAGGAACCCGTGACAATCCTAACTATTTGTTTCTCTTCTTTTTTATCTATCAATTTCTGCTCTAGAAAATCCTGCCAATCTTGGTAGCTGAGATTTCTAGACTTAGCTGCCTCTTTCAGCACGCTTTCATCAGTCGCCCGACTATCGTCAAAATGTGTCAGGGTAAGCTCGGTATCTGGTATTGCCCCCAGCAAATCCAACATATCCTCCAAGGCCTTGGTTTTGATACAAGTAAAGAGGATTTCCTTATGATAATCCGCAAAGCGTTCTTGCAAGGTTGCTAATAAAGCTGTGATAGCATGGGGATTATGGGCCCCATCCAAAATCATCAAGGGGTCTCTTGACACGATTTCCAAACGCCCTGGCCACCTTGTTTCTTCCAAGGCTTGGACAATCAAGTCATTACTTGCTAGTTCTCGCCCATCTTCTTGACAAAAAGTATCAAGTAAAGCTATGGCCATCCCAGCATTCTCTATCTGGTGCAAACCAAGCAAACCAGTCTGGAAACGACCTTGTCTGGCAAAACTGGTATAATCAAATACTTCACCCGTTACCACAATCTCTTGGTGACTGACCTGATAATCTTTCCCATAGGCAAGTATCGGCGCATCTTTCCCTTCCGCAATGCGGTCAATCACAACCAAAGCTTCTGGAGCGATACGACCTGTTACCAAGGGAATCCCTTGTTTGATAATACCAGCTTTCTGCTCTGCTATGGCCTCCAAGGTGTCCCCAAGTAGGGCTACATGATCCAAGCCAATAGTTGTAATTCCTGTCAAAATGGGCTGGCAGACATTGGTACTATCCAAGAGGCCACCCATGCCCACTTCCATGATGGCCACATCTACTTGCTCTGAGGCAAAGTAATCATAGGCTATGGCTGTGATTATCTCAAACTCGGTTGTCCCCTGCAAATTGGCAGCCGCTTCCCCCTCAAGCAAAAACTGATAGTCTGCCATGAGGGATTCTAGTCTCGCTTCTGGGATAGATTCCCCATTGATACTAATCTGGTCTGTGTAGTGAATGAGATAGGGCGAGCTGAACACCCCAACTCTCAGCCCTAGCTTTTCTAGCATATTTTTCAAAAAAGCAATGGTCGAACCCTTGCCATTGGTTCCTCCGATATGGATGACCTTGAGTTTGAGATGGGGATTGTCACGCAGAGCTAATAGTTCCACCATGCGTTCCAAGCCAAAATGCGGTTGGTCCGTCCGATAGTTGGCAATCCATTGATTGTTTTTAATTTCTTTCATCTTATTTGTATTGTTTTAAATCTAGATTTTCCGCATCATCAGCTAGACGAATAGCGGAGGCAATTTCAACTGCCATCCTGTGACTGGCTACGTCATGCACGCGCACAACTTCCACACCCTGTCTCGCAGCGATACTGGTTACATGAGCCGAAGCCGTATCCCGATTGCGGAAACCAAGTTCTGTATCAGGATTGACTTCAAAACCATTCTCTTCTAGGATATTGATGACAAAGCGCTTGCGCGACACTCCAAGAAAGATTGGATAGCCCTTCTGATGGAGTTTATCCAAGTCCCGTAAAAGAAGGAGATTTTCTTTCTTGGTCAGACCAAAGCCGATTCCTGGGTCCAGCAGGATATTTTCTTGAGCAATACCAGCTTCCTCTGCTCTCGCTAATGCTCGTTCAAAGAAAGTCTCCATCAACTCTTCGATTGGCAATTTTTCAAAGTCAGCCAACTCTTTTTCTGTAAAAGCTTGACCAAAACCAAAATGAGGAAATATGAGCGAGCTAGGGTGCTGAGGTCGAGCCATAACTGGATTAAACATAATGACTACTTTCGCACCAGCCTTAGCAACCACATGGGCCATTTTTTCATCACCCATGAGACCTGTGATATCGTTGACTAGATTGGCACCAGCAGCCAAAGCAGCCTCTGCCACCTGACTCTTCCAAGTATCAATGGAAATGAGGACATCACTTTCCTTGCGAATCGCTTCGATCACTGGAACAACACGCTGGATTTCCTCTTCTATTTCTATCTCAACATAGCTACTGCCCGGCCGAGTCGATTCTCCGCCGATATCTAGTATACTAGCCCCTTCTGCTATCAATTTACGCGCCTGCTGGAGCGCCTGCTCAAGAGCAAAAAATTGACCACCATCCGAAAAGGAATCTGGGGTTACATTGATAATTCCGCAAATAGCTGTCTTTACATGATTAGCTTTAGTTGACATATCGGTCACTCCCTCAAGGCTCTTCACCATATTATTTCTCTATTTTACCATAAAAAGAAAAAAATGGACACGATTGCATTCATCTTTTTCCCAGTAGAAACAAGTAAGCAATTGTCAAAAATCTTAAACAGAAATCCCTAATGTCCGACTCAAAATCACCACGAGAGCCAACAAACAGAAAACAACCCCATTAACAATCATGTGAAGTAAGATCGACATTTCCAAACGTTGGGTCTTGTAAGCCGTCCAAGACAGAACGATCGACATAACTCCATAAATCAATAAAGAAGGTAGATTACTTGGTTGATGCAATAAAGCAAACACAATCGTACCGACTACAAATCCCAAGTTCTCCTTGCCTCGGAAAATCTTTTTAGGAACAATCCCACGACACAAGATTTCCTCACAAATAGGAGCAAGCAAGGCTAGCAAGAAGAAGCTAGAAATCAGAGAACTATTCTGAACCATGTCGTTAATCTGAGACTGGTTAGCTGTTGTCGTCTCATTTGACAGTTGTAACAAGATAGAACCAAGTATATTTGAACAGATAATGACTAAATAACTCAAGCCCAAACGTGCCAAATCTTTAGCTCTAAAAAAAGAAAAATTAAAACTTGCTAACTGTGTTTTACGAGCTCCAAAAATAAATAGTACCAAAACCACAATCGAAATACCAGCAACTATCAGCCCTGACTGTAACAATGGTACTGCATTTAAAGTTAAAATAGCAGTAACCCCTATAGGAATCTGATATAAA
>NZ_CAUQCP010000072.1:0-4932 GCF_963516575.1 uncultured Streptococcus sp. | reverse complement strand
ATCGGAAGTGAAATGATACTTTCAAAGAATTCATTTTGGACACTAGCAAACGAAATAGAGCCCTGATGCAAATCAACAATTTGTTTTGAAATTTTTAGCCCAATTCCAGTCGTTCTAATTTTAGAAATATCAATATTTTTAAAAGATAATTCATTAAGTTCAGCAATTTTTTCTGGTAAAGCTCCCTGTCCATTATCTTTGATTTCGACAATTACATTTGTATCTTTTTTGAACAAGTTGATTCTTATTGTGCAACCCTTTTCGTTATGTAAAACAGAGTTGTAGATGATATTATGAATAACTCTTGTGATTAAAAACTGCTCAATCATGATAGATTGATTAACAAGTGAATAATCGTAATCAAATTCAAATTCAAAATCATTCCAGATTTCTTGATTTAAAATATGGATGAGAATGTCTTTGAAGAAGGGGATAATTTTTGTTTCAGTCTGATTTAATTGAAGATGACCGGATGAAAGGCGAGCTACTATATTTAAGTCATTTAAAATATTTTGGATGTAATAGGATTCCGTCAATATTGGGTGAATATGTTTTTTAGACTGTGTATCTAGTTCAGAATCATTTAACAAGGACGCGTTAGAAATGATGACAGAAAGAGGTGTTTTGATATCGTGTGCAATTCCTGAAATCCATTGCTCTTTAAAGACTTCATTCTCTTTGAGTAGAGTATCGGTTTGATTAATTGCAGTTGTAAGATATTCTAGTTCTGATATAGAATTTATTGGATTTTTCAAACCATCTGGGAGATTCTGAATAGCAGTTACAAGAGGCGCAATTTTACGATTGATATGCGTCACACCATAGTAGTAAAGAAAAGCGAAATAAAGGCAGTTGAAAAGCAATACTCCAAATGCTACTAGTGGAATTAGGCGAATACTATCTATATCTAAGTAATTATAACTATAACGAGCAATTTTATCTTTTGGAAAACCAACAACAATGATGTAGCCACCTTTTATCTGACTAAAAACAGGATAATCTGAAAGATAATAGCGAGAAAACTGTAAAATGTCCCCATAGTCAAATTGCGAAGGAACTTCTTTGGGTTTGTACTGTTCGTACACTTGTTTTCCAGTCTGCTTATCCAATACCATGAGCCATAACTTTTGTTCTTTTAGACTAGAGATATCATTTTTAGGTATGTGGACGTTATTTTTTGTGATGGTAATGTGTTCAGAAATTATTTTCACAGTCTCAGTAGCAGTTTGCTTTTCCCTAATGTAAAAAACAAAACTGGCAATTAGAATAATATTGGTAATAAAGATAATGATGGAAAAAAAGATAAATTTCTTTAGTGAATACCTTAAAATTTTGGTTTGGTTCATAATCATGATAACAATTTATATCCCAGCCCTTTAGCTGTCTTTAAATATTGAGGTTTTGAAGGATTTTCTTCTATTTTTTCTCGAATTTTCCGAATATGTACAGTCAAAGAGTTTTCATAACCAAAGCTATCCACTCCCCAAATCGTATCACAGAGAGATTCAGTTGAAACGATGTAATTTTTATTATCGTAAAGTTTTTTCAAAATCTGAATTTCAATTGGTGTAATAGAAATTTCTGCTCCATTTTTTTGTACTGTTGCATTCCGAAAACTCACCAAAGTCTGTCCAATCTGTATTACTTCCTGTTCTGATTTATAGCTTCTCCGGAGCAGAGCCATAATACGATAGATAAGATTTTTTGGAATGAAGGGTTTCATGACATAATCATCACCACCAGCATTGAAACCAGCTACCTCATCTTCAGGATTATTTTTGGCAGTCAGAAAGAGGATAGGAGTATCGCCTTTTTTTCGGATATGTTTTGCTAATGTGTAGCCATCACCATCGGGGAGCATAATGTCCAAAAGGAAAAGGTCGAACTGCTCTGTTTCAATCATGTCCAAACTAGATTCTATATCATAGGCTGATGTTAGATTGGAAAATCCGTATGCAGTGAGAATATCTCTTATGGAAGAGTTTAAAATTTTATCGTCATCAATAATAAGGATGTGCTTATTCAGGAGTTGTTGTTCGAAATTCATAATCTTACCTCGCTTATCTATATTATACCATTCAAAAGAGTGAAAAAAGATAAAATACTTTAATCTTAATGTAAAATTAAGGTTAGCTTAGTTTTAAATTAATCTAGCATGTCTATAATAAAGACATAACCTAGATAGAGATACTTCTCAAATAAATTTTAATCAGTGAGGTATTTCCAAATGGCTAAACAACAAATGAATCTCGTTGAGATTGAAGCAATGAATTCTCTTCAAGAATTGACTCTTGAAGAACTTGATAACGTTCTTGGTGCTGGTGGTGGAGTAATCCATTTTATTCAGACAAAACAATGGTAATAGTGAGTCACCAATTAGATATTGTGAATTATGTTGATTCTATCATTTTTGTTGATAAGAGTAGTGGAGATGTTATCAAAGATACTCATGATAATTTGATTTATAGAAATCAAAATTATAGAAAATTATTTGGCTTAAAGGAGGAAGTTCATAATGATTAGTAATGTTTTACAGATAAAAAACTTACAAAAGGGATTTAAGGATACTCAGGTAGTTAACCTTAGTTCCTTATCAGTTCAACAAGGTGAGATTTATGGTTTTCTAGGTCCAAATGGAGCTGGGAAAACAACCACCATGAAGATGATTTTGTCTTTGATTTCTCGTACAGCTGGGGAGATTGAAGTGTTCGGTCAATCTATAGGTACGGACAAGCAGTATCTTAATCAGATTGGCTCTATGATTGAAGAACCGTCTTATTATCCTAATTTGACAGGCTATGAAAATCTCTTGGTCTTCCAAAAAATCCTTGGATTTGATAAGAAAAATATTCAGGAAACCTTGAAAATTGTGGGGTTGGATCAACCTAAAAACAAGAAAAAATTGGTTAAAGATTATTCTCTGGGTATGAAACAGCGCTTGGCTTTAGCCTTTGCCTTAGTCAAGAAACCGCGTTTGTTGATACTGGATGAGCCAACAAACGGGCTAGACCCAGCAGGGATTCATGAAATTCGGGAACTGATTATCAAGTTGGCAAAAGAACAGGGCATTACTGTTTTCATCTCTACCCATATCCTTTCTGAAGTAGAGCATATAGCTGACCGTGTGGGGATTATCAATCATGGTCAACTGGTTTACGAGGGAGAAATTCGTAAAATTCAGTCCAATAAATGGCTGGAAGTGCGTGGGGATTTTAGAGGTCGACGTGAAGTCATTAGCCAAGTGTTATTTGGTTATCCGTGCAAGATGTTGGATATACAAGAGGATAAACTCAAGCTGACTAACCTTGCCGATCAGCATATTTCTAGTTTGTTACGAGATTTAATAGTCGAGAAAGTTCCAATTTATGAAGTGAAGCAAGAGCAAGAAACCTTGGAATCTATCTTCCTCAACTTAACCAAGGAGTGAGTCTTATGTTGAATAATTTGTCTATTGAATTGCTCAAGGCAAAACGAACAAAATCCTTCATTATTAGCATACTAGTTATGGGAGTCGGATTTGCTTGGGCAATTGCAGCCGCTACACGCTACCTAAGTAATCCAGACATGCACCAGATTAGCCTAATTTTCTATATGATAAAAGAAGTAAATGGCTTGATTCTCCCTATTGTGATTGCTCTCTTTGTATCGCGGATTGTCAAGAACGAGAAGGAGGGCAACACTTTCAAACTGCTTTTAGCAAATGGTGAAAATGTACGGCATATCTTTCTGAGTAAGCTTGGCCTGACCATGTTCATTTTGACCTTTCTCGCTTTTTTGGAGGGAGTAGTAGCCCAGTTGATTGCAATCTTATCAGGTCTAGAAATGCCTGTTAGCCTAATCCTCTGGCAAATCGTCATTTTCTTGCTAGCCTCTTTTGTCTTAACCTGTCTGTTTTTGACTTTGCAGTTTTTACTGAAAAAGCAGGCATTGATACTGGCATTAGGGATTTTCGGAGGATTTCTTGGAGTTGGATTTGGTCATGCACCAGCTTTTCTACAACTGATTTTCCCTTTTGGTGGTATAGGATATCTGTCTCTGGTGGATTACCAGCAAGTCGCCAGTCAAGTGAGTTATGTTTTGGCGACAAACCTAGGATTTAAACTATTTACATATTTGCCAATAGCCCTAATCTATCTCTTCTTATCTCTCTATTTGGTTGAAAAGAAAGGAGGCAAGCTATGATGTCTTATCTATCAGTAGAATGGCGGAAAACTAAAAAATTTTCCATGTTGATGATTGGTATTTGCTTCTTAGCTTTTTGTAGCCTGATTGGTCTGGGAATTTACTTTGGTTCAGCTTATTCTATGGTTGCAGAAATTGAAAAAGTGCCTGTTTTATGGGGACAATTGACCTTCTATTATAGCCAGCTTTTCTTTCCGATTTTGGTTAGCCTTTATGTAGCCATGATGTTAGGAAAAGAGTTTGACAGAAAAAATATTGAATTTCTCAGAGCTAATAATGTCAGTCTTGGGAAATTATTGTTGGCAAAAGAAATAGTAATTATCTTGTTTATTGCTGTTTTACAGTTGTTCTTGTTTGGTATTTTTTATGTCAGTGCTCACCTAGCTCATTTAGAAATTTCTAATTTGTTCACCTACCTCAAGTGGGATTTATTGGGGATTTTTGGAACAATTAGTATGATGGCAGTACAGTTTTTTGTGACAGCTAAAACTCGTATTTTCAGTAAATCTGTGGGAATTGGTGCTATTGGTACTTTCGTAGGATTTATGATGATTTTTGTATCAGATAAATTATCTTTAATCTATCCCTACTCCCAAGCTATGGTGGCAATGCGGTCACGAAATTTGATAGACTTTAATTTAGTGGAAATAGTGCTGTTTATCATTGTAAATATTCTTCTGTGGGGGATTTTTCATACATTGAGTAATAAAGAATTGCATAAGTAATGCGAAGACTCTTCGGAGTCTTTTT
>NZ_CAUQCP010000071.1:0-5071 GCF_963516575.1 uncultured Streptococcus sp. | reverse complement strand
TTATCTTTGATTTCTAACGATGTAATTGGCATATTTTTCCTCACTTACTTAATAACAATTGGACCGTTAATTTCTTTTTATCTTTTTTGGTTTGCCCATTATCTCTAATGAGTTTCAATCGACCAAATTTCCTTACACTAATCAAGTCACCAACCTGAACTATATAATCTGATTTTTCAACTAAATGGTAATTAACTTGAACTGCCTGCTTTTCAATTAACTGATTTGCCTGATTTCTTGACAGCTTGAAGACCCCCGCTAGGAAAACATCTAATCTAGAACTAGCGATACAAATATCCAATTCTCGATAATCTTCTGCTGTAGCAATTTTCTCAGTAAAATCCCGTTCTTCTAGACGAACAGGTAGACAGGCAATTTTCGTAATGCCGTCTTGGAAAAGGAGAGTAAACTGTCGATTAATGATAATCTGTGCTCTCTCTTCATTGACTAAGATATCACCAAACAGCTTCCTATCAATTCCCAGCTGATTTAAAACAGTCCCTAATATTTTTGCATGCGTTAAACGTTCAAACTTATTAGGATAAACTATTTCTTGCAAGGATAGTTCAAAATCAGTGAATTCAGGCTCAAAATAATCAGGATACAGAATTATCCGTACATATTCAGTTTCAAGAAACTGCCGACTACTCATGTAGGAGATGCCGTTCGTTGATGCTAGAACCTTTAAAATCTTTTCTTGATGAGGATTTACAAAGGGGCTTAAAAAAGGAGAATAAGAATCTTCTACCTTTTTTATCCATTCTACTCCCTTATCAATAAAAGACGAATCATTCTTAGAAAAGTGTTGATAAATCATCTTGTTCATAGAAAAATCACTAAAAGTCGAATCAATTGGTTCCCTATAAAATGTACTAATAATACCGCAATCCAGACAGACAAGTCAAGACCTGCAATCTGAAGGGGTAAGCGTTGTAAAGGAGCTATTATCGGTTTCACTAAGCTAATAATCAAGCGACCTAGCCGTGACTCATAAGCATTTGGGAACCAAGACATCAGAGCAAAAACGACTAAAACCAGTGAATAGATATCCACTGCATTTTGAATAAAACGAATGAGAAAGAGCATTATTTCACTCTCGTACGTTTCATGTCAAAACCAAATTCACCATTTTGTGATTCATCTGGTATTTTGATATCTTCAATATTGACGACAACATCAACTGGTGTCAGCAAGTACATAGTAGATGCTACCTTTTTCATGTTACCAGCTAAAACATGACGTGCCCCATCCAGATAATCCAAACAACGACGTGCTTGAACTTCCGTCATGTATTGAAAATCAATCAAAATACTTTCGTTACCAGCTAATAAATCAACAATTTCTGTAGCATCTTCATATTTGCGTGGATAACGAACATCAATCGTCACCTTATCAGTATAACGTTGACTTTGCATAGCCAATTCTTGTTGACGAGCATGAAGACGAGTAATGTTTTTTTCTTTAGATGGCGCAGTCGCAGCTTGTTGAGGTAACTCTTTTACGGAAGGAACTGGAGCCACAATCGGTTCCTCAGCTTTAGGCTGATACGTATTAGCCGTATCTTCTCCATCTTCTGTAAAATAATCTATAAATCTATCAAATCTATCTTTTAAAGACATCTTTCTTTCCTACTTAAAAAATGCTGTGCCAACTCTGACAAATGTTGAGCCGAATTCAATCGCTTCCTTGTAGTCACGACTCATACCCATACTCAAGTCCGTCATTGGCATATTGGAAATTTGTTTTTCTCTAATTTCTAGTTGCAAATCCTGTGTAGCTTTAAAAATTTCTTTCAACTCATCACTACTAGCTTCAAAAGGAGCCATAGTCATCAAGCCTACATATTCAATTTTATCTAAGGTTGCTAATTCTGGCAAGAGCTCCAGTAGTTCTTCCTTTGAAAAACCATGTTTGCTCTCTTCCCTTGAGATATTTACTTGTAAGAAACACTTAACAACTCGGTCACTTCTCTTTTGAATTTCCTCTGCTAGCTTTAATGAATCCAAAGCGTGGAAATAATCAACATACTGAATGACATCTTTGACCTTGCGTCTTTGCAAGGTACCAATCAAATGCCAGCTGACATCTCTATCTTTTAAAGCTTCATATTTCTCAAGGAACTTATCTACACGATTTTCACCAATATGATGCACACCTAGCGGAAGCAAAGCCTCCGCTGTCGGTACGTCTACATATTTTGTAACAGCAACAACTGAAACAGAATTATCTTCTCTTCCTGCCTGCTGACTTGCATCTTTGATTTGTTGAAAAACACGTTCTGTATTTTCTTTCAAATTCATTTACTTAACGATTTTTGAAAAATGGAGGAGTTTCTAATTCGTCCTCTTCTAAAGATGGTGCTTCGAAACGTTCAACTGGTGATACAAGGGAATCAGTTGGACGAACAATCGTCTCACGTCGCAAATCCCAATCACCAAATGCTGATGTTTTAGAAGTTTCTGTACGGCGAGGTGCTGGACTTGGAATTTCTGCAGTTTCAGCCATGTCATAGTGACGGTCATAGTTACGTGTATAACTTGGACTCACTTGTTCATGACGAACAACTTGTTTTGGTGCATGTCCAACAACTTTTTCAACACGATCTTGACGAACACCTGTTGCAACAACTGTTACGCGAATTTCATCACGCATGCTTTCATCAATAGATGTTCCAAGCCAGATGTTCACTCCTTGACCAGCTGCTTGGTTAACGATTTCCGATGCTTCTTCTGCTTCAATCAAAGTCAAGTCAAGTCCACCAGTAACGTTGACGATAACATCCTCAGCACCATCAATCGTTGTTTCAAGAAGTGGTGAGTAGATTGCTTTACGAGCTGCTTCTACCACACGTTCTTCTCCACTACCAATACCGATACCCATTAGGGCATTCCCTTTATTTGCCATAACTGTTTTCACATCGGCAAAGTCAAGGTTAATCAAACCAGGGTTTGTGATCAAATCCGTAATCCCTTGAACACCTTGGCGAAGTACGTTATCTGCTTCGCTAAGAGCTTCAAGAAGTGGAGTTTTCTTATCAACAATTTCAAGCAAGTTGTTGTTTGAAATAATCAATAGAGTATCTACATGTTCGCGAAGTTGATTGATTCCTTCAACAGCAAATTGTCCACGTTTGCTTCCTTCAAAACCAAAAGGACGTGTCACAACACCAACAGTAAGAGCACCTAAATCTTTAGCAATACGGGCAATAACAGGAGCTGCACCAGTACCTGATCCTCCACCCATACCAGCAGTAATGAAGACCATATCCGCTCCACTGATAGCAGCTGTCAATGTTTCTTCGCTCTCTTCAGCAGCTTTTCGACCAACTTCAGGTTGACCTCCAGCACCCAAACCACGTGTCAATTTAGGGCCCAACTGAATTACAGTCTCAGCTTTTGTACTACTCAAAGCTTGTACATCTGTGTTTGCTGCGATAAATTCTACGCCCGTAACACCTTCGTCAACCATGCGGTTAATAGCGTTACCGCCACCTCCACCAACACCGATTACTTTAATAACTGCACCTTGAGCAGCCGCTGTATCAAATGAAAATGTCATAGTTTATTTTTCCTCTTTTATTCATCAAACATACTTCCGATTAAACCACGGAAGCGATCTGCGATTTTTTGTTTATTTTGAGAAGATACTTTATCCTCTTTCGGAGCAACTACGTTCGTAGAAGCTGATGGTTCAACCTCTGTATTTGAAGCTGGTTGAATAGGGGTAGGTTGTGACACCTGCGTAACACGTTGAATCATCCCCCCAAAATTGATTGGTTGGTGACGCAAGGTATCTTCACCCTTGACTGCCCGTTGTGCCAACAAATGCACCTCAGTCAATTGACCAGCAAATTCAGACAAGCTAATCACATGAGCAAAGGCAGGATTACGAATTCCAACTTGATTTGGAACGTAAAGTTTGACACCAACGTCAAAAACTTCCTGTGCAAGTTCTACAATACCTGATAAAATAGCATTTCCACCAATCAGAACAATTCCACCTGGAAGATCCAACAAATGTCTTCTTTCCAACTCTTGTTTAATCTGTTCAAAAATGTGTTTAATGCGAGCTGAAATAATCTCTGCCAAGTAGCTTTCTGTAACTTCTACAGGCTCTACTTCACCAATCACTTCAACTTGGAAAGTTTCATTGCTGGCAAGTGATGGGTAGGCTTCCCCATAGTTCAATTTCAATCCTTCAGCTAATTTCTGTGAAGTCTTCAAGACTTTAGAGATATCTTTTGTGACATAATCTCCACCTTCTTGAAGAATATTTGTAAACTGGAGTTCTTGGTTACGGATTGTAGCAACAGTTGTTTGACCTGCTCCCATATCAATCACAGTAGCTCCAAATTCACGCTCTCCTTCGTTCAGGACTGAACGAACCAAAGCCAATGGTGAAATAATAATATTTTCAACTTGAACACCTGAGCGCTCAACTGTCTTGCGTAAATTGTGAAGAATAGTACGGGGACCTGTGTAAAGCAAACCACGCATTTCAAGACGAACACCCATCATGCCACGCGGGTCACGAATACCTTGGAAACCATCTACGATAAATTCTTCTGGAATAAAAGTAATGACTTCACGATCTGGTGTCATGCTCTTTGTCAAGGCTGATTTGACAACATTTTCAACATCTTGATCTGTAATTTCTTTTGTATCAGATGTAACGGGAATCATTCCTTGAGTTGGTTCTACTTGCAAAAGATTTCCAGGCAAACCAACATTCACTGATTTAATTGAAATGCCAGCCTTCTCTTCTGCTTGGGAAATAGCTGACTTGATAGCACTTGCTGCCGCTTCAATATCAACGATAATCCCATCCTTTACACCTTTGCTCTTGGCATTACTTACACCAATTACGTTTAGTTCACCATTTCTAAGCTCAGCAACCAATACCTTAATGGAATTGGTTCCGATATCTAAGCCTGTAAAAAAACCATCTCTAGTCATTACATCGCATCCTCTCTATCTTCCAAGTTTCTAACTTCTATTTCAATATAGCTAAAACAGGGCATAGCTATTCACAGAATATTATAACACAAAAAATCCAATCGTGCTTAGTTTTT
>NZ_CAUQCP010000070.1:0-5093 GCF_963516575.1 uncultured Streptococcus sp. | reverse complement strand
GCTCCAAACATAACAGGAATCCCTAGATAGAAGGTAAATTCTGTCACAACAGAACGACTGGTTCCATTCAATAAACCACCGACAATCGTTGCCCCAGAACGACTGGTTCCTGGTAAAAGGGCAAGAACTTGGAAGAGTCCGATATAGAAAGCTGTCGTATAAGGAAGCTTGTCCAACTCTGTCACACTTGGCTCGATAGCACGCGCTTTATTGCGTTTTTCCAAATAGATAAAGGCAATCCCATAAATAATCAACATAAGAGCAACTGAAACCATGTTATGGAAGTGGGTATCAAACCAATCATCAAATTTAAAGACACCAAGTAAAGGCAAAGTTGCAATCAAGACCTTCAACCATAGTCTCCAAGTCTTACGAACTTCCTGCTTGTCCTTAGTCGGTTTGAAAGGATTGAGCTTATTAAAGTAAATGACCATAACCGCCAAAATCGCACCTAGCTGAATCACGACATTAAACATGGACATAAAGGCTTCGTTTTGATTTTGGTATTGGATAAATTCCTCTGCTAAAATCAAGTGACCTGTACTGGAAATCGGCAACCATTCCGTAATTCCTTCGACAATACCAAAGAAGATAGATTTTAAAATTTCAATAAGATACATAGATTACTCCTTTTTTTCTATCTTCCATTATAGCATACTTTTTCAGTCTATGGCAGTTCTCTTTAAAAGGCTCCAATACTGCCACCGCCACCGCCTCCAGAGAAGCCACCGCCAGAACTTCCACTTCCAGAAGATACGGAATAGGTGCTTGCTGTATTTGCGACACTAGCATAATGGCTCATTTGCGCGCTTGAATGATAAAACATACTATGCCAGCCATAAGCTACATAGAGGTTTATATCTGGATTTTCTACTTGGATGTGATGAACCTTCATCAAATGACTGACCTTGTCCGCATAGCCAAATAAGGTCGCATAGACCAAGAGGCGATTCCAGACCACAATACTTTCCAGCTCAGCCTGATCCAATCGTGCAATCTCACGCAACATATTTTCAAAACTGGTCCAGAGATAGTAGACTTCTGCCCCTGCTTCATTTAGGACGCCATCACGATTATCTAGTCGAAGCTTCCAATAATAGAAAACAGCCAAAACCAAACCTAGAAAACCAAGTATTGCCAAGGGGATGTAAAGATAGCCATGAACGTCTAAACTGTACAAGAACAAACCAAATCCAATAAATAGAGGCAGGACTGTAGAGAGTCCCATGCCTACTTGCAGGACCTTTTCCCCACCAGTTAAAGGACGATAGTAAGCTGGGAGACCCCAGAAGGTAACCCTATTTCTCACTCCTTCTTGCATCTCTTTCAATACTTCTTCAAAAGAAGATTTGAGCTGACGCCCCCTTGATTGAATCCGCTTTTCATCAGCAGCTTTAGCTCCGCGATAAAGGCTGTCAGATACCTTGTAATCCGCAAACAAATTGGAAAGAGTTTCTTCTTTTTTACCTGAAAAAGCCAGATTTAGACAGTCTCTCTCAAAGCTTGACAAACCATCTTCTTTTACCAACCTCAAACCAACTGCGTCTCCCTCTGAAATAATAGAGATATTCCCACGGTCTATCACATCTAACAAGGTAGCTTGAATAAGTTGGTCAAAGGTAAATTTACCTGCTCCTTTTGTTAGAGGACTCACTTCCTCCAAGGAGGTCGAGTAGACAGCTTCTGATAAAACCATAGGCTCTAATTCCATTGGTGGTTCATAGAGACGATGATTTTTGGCATATTTGACTGAAGGAGTGGTCTTTCTTCTATAGATGAAATAGAAGCAAACACTCAATAACAGAGAGATAGAAAGTATGGAAGGAAAGACCCAAGTAAGGAGTTGTTTACTTTGCTCTTTTTCTTTAAAAATCGAGTCTTCTATCTTATTAAACTCTTCTAAACGATTCCCTTTCAAGCCCTGATCCCTAGCGCTAGCAAAATCGTTTCGAGGCCAGTAGGCATGCAATTCAACTCCACGCTTAGCCGGAAGATTGTCCAAACGAATAGTATAATCAAAGCTACTCTTTTCAATCCTTCCCTCTCTAAAAAGTTTGCCTGTATGGAAAAAGAGTTTTTCAGCCCCCTTCTCTCCCCTTACATGAAATTCAAACTTTCCAATAGCCCCTGAACTATCTGTTAAAGGTTGCCAATTTAATTCAGCGATGTCATCATATAGAAAAAGCAAATTTTTTAAATTCCATGTGAGGTCAACTTCAACTATGTCGCCCCCCTGACCTGAATTGTAGACTTTCACAGTATAACCATTTGCTTCTTCTGTCACTTCGCTAGTAACATCTGTCAGTTCAGCACCATTTTTCGCGACCTGAACCTTTGGATGGGAATCAATATCAAATCCGCTAGGCATCTTACCAGCACGTCCAAGTCCCACGATTTGGCCCTTAAAGTCCTCCTCAAACTGGTAAACTATCTTCTGTCTAAATTCTGCTGTATTGTCTGCATGAATATACAAATCCCCTTGATAAGAGTTTATCTTGAAATCAATGGCAAAAACAGAGAATGGCAGAAGGAAAAACAAGCCTAAAACAAATAAGAAAAAAGTTTTTTTCATCAACTAAGCCCCCTTTTTATCTTTGCTATCATTATATCATTTTTTCATAAGTAAGGGCTTACCTATATTGAAAAATAGAGTTTTTTTCGATAAAATAGGAGACAGTTATTTTTTAATAGATTAGAAATAGGAGAAATCATGAGAAAAATATACTTATCTATTTTCACAAGTCTCTTGCTGATGCTAGGATTTGTCAATGTTGCTCAAGCCGATGAATATTTACGCATCGGAATGGAAGCAGCATATGCCCCCTTTAACTGGACTCAGGATGATAACAGCAATGGAGCTGTCAAAATCGATGGAACCAACCAGTACGCCAATGGATACGATGTTCAAATCGCCAAGAAAATCGCTAAGGACTTAGGCAAAGAACCTTTGGTTGTTAAAACAAAGTGGGAAGGTCTAGTCCCTGCCCTTACTTCTGGTAAGATTGACATGATTATCGCAGGTATGAGTCCTACTGCCGAGCGTAAACAAGAAATTGCCTTTTCAAGCAGTTACTACACTAGCGAACCAGTTTTGCTTATCAAAAAAGATTCTGCCTACGCAAATGCCAAATCTTTGGATGACTTTAATGGTGCGAAAATCACTTCTCAACAAGGTGTCTACCTTTATGACTTGATTACACAAATCCCAGGTGCTAAAAAAGAAACTGCCATGGGAGACTTCGCTCAAATGCGCCAAGCACTTGAGGCTGGTGTCATCGATGCCTATGTTTCTGAGCGCCCTGAAGCACTGACTGCCGAAGTTGCTAACTCTAAGTTTAAGATGGTTCAAGTAGAACCAGGTTTCAAAACTGGAGAAGAAGATACAGCTATTGCCATCGGGCTTCGTAAAAATGACAATCGTATTAGCCAAATCAATGCCAGCATTGAGACCATTTCAAAAGACGACCAAGTTGCCTTGATGGATCGTATGATCAAGGAACAACCTGCCGAAGCTACAACAACTGAAGAGACTAGCAGTAGTTTCTTTAGCCAAGTCGCTAAAATTCTTTCTGAAAACTGGCAACAACTCTTGCGTGGTGCTGGTATCACTCTTTTAATCTCTATCATCGGAACCATCACAGGTCTCATTATTGGACTTGCCATTGGTGTCTTCCGTACTGCTCCTCTATCTGAGAATAAAGCCATTTATGGCCTACAAAAACTAGTCGGCTGGATCCTCAATGTCTACATTGAAATTTTCCGTGGTACACCTATGATTGTTCAATCGATGGTTATCTACTATGGAACTGCCCAAGCTTTCGGTATCAACCTTGACCGTACACTAGCTGCTATTTTCATCGTTTCAATCAACACTGGTGCCTACATGACCGAAATCGTCCGTGGTGGTATCCTAGCAGTTGACAAGGGACAATTTGAAGCCGCGACTGCTCTTGGTATGACTCATAACCAAACCATGCGTAAGATTGTCCTACCTCAGGTAGTCCGCAACATCCTACCCGCAACTGGTAATGAGTTTGTCATCAATATCAAAGATACATCTGTATTGAACGTTATCTCTGTTGTCGAACTTTATTTCTCAGGAAATACCGTGGCAACTCAAACCTATCAATACTTCCAGACATTTACAATCATCGCCGTGATTTACTTTGTCCTCACCTTCACCGTAACACGTATCCTACGCTTCATCGAACGCCGCATGGACATGGATACCTATACTACAGGTGCTAACCAAATGCAAACGGAGGATTTGAAATAATGACACAAGCAATCCTTGAAATTAAACACCTCAAAAAATCCTATGGCCAAAACGAAGTGCTAAAAGACATTTCACTCACTGTCCACAAGGGTGAAGTTATCTCTATCATCGGAAGCTCTGGAAGCGGAAAATCAACCTTCCTACGCTCCATTAATCTCCTTGAAACACCAACTGATGGACAAATCCTTTATCATGGACAAAACGTCCTCGAAAAAGGCTATGACCTCACACAATACCGTGAAAAGTTGGGAATGGTTTTCCAATCCTTTAACCTCTTTGAAAATCTCAACGTGCTTGAAAACACAATTGTCGCTCAGACAACAGTCCTTAAACGTGAACGCACAGAAGCTGAAAAAATTGCCAAAGAAAACCTGGAAAAGGTCGGCATGGGGGAACGCTACTGGCAAGCTAAACCAAAACAACTCTCAGGCGGTCAAAAACAACGTGTGGCTATCGCTCGTGCCCTCTCTATGAATCCTGACGCTATTCTCTTTGATGAACCAACATCAGCTCTCGATCCAGAAATGGTTGGAGAAGTCCTCAAAATCATGCAAGAACTAGCCCAAGAAGGCTTGACTATGATTGTAGTGACTCACGAGATGGAATTTGCCCGCGATGTCTCTCACCGTGTTATCTTTATGGATAAAGGTGTGATTGCTGAAGAAGGCAAACCAGAAGACCTCTTCACCAATCCTAAAGAAGAACGAACAAAAGAATTCCTTCAACGTTATCTCAAATAAAAAGAAAAGGCTGCATCAACCGTGCAGTCTTTTTGCTGTCCTCATACTCTTCGAAAATCTCTTCAAACCACGTCAGC
>NZ_CAUQCP010000069.1:0-5217 GCF_963516575.1 uncultured Streptococcus sp. | reverse complement strand
TCATTGATTTTCATCATCACACTAGCAATTTTTTCGCCCCAATAAGGGTCTGAGGCATATTCAACATTCATACCAGACGCCTTGTTTCCAAGGAAAGTTCTGCCCCTATCGATATAATTTTCCTTAATCCACTTTGTTGCACCTAAAATTCCCTTATCCACATCATCAAATGTCTTGGCAGAAAGGTACGGGGTCGTATCATAGGCTGTAATTCCAAAGAAATTATTCTTATCTTTGGCAATATTGCTACGTCCCCAGTCACTTTCTAAGGCACTATGGGCAAGGAGGTAAAGGGCATTGATATGGTAATGTTCTTCGGCTTCCTTAAAGGTAGCTCCCTTATTTTCCAAGAGGCTATTGTCAATATTTAACAGACTAAATACCTTATCCAAATCTTCAGCACTATAGTTTGTAGCCTCTGTTAAATCTTTGAAAAGGAAGGGATTCTCAAGCTTAAAATCATCAAAATGCAGGCCATCTGCCGAATAATATTTCTTGCCTACTTCCATATCAGAAAGATGAGAAGCTACTGGGATACTAGCATACTGGCTCACATAGTGATAAAAACGATGCCCATCACTCTCATAATAAGGGATAAAGTCCTTACTAGCATCTAGCGCTTGTAAATCTTCTGTTTTCATATAGCCTGACAAACCAGATACAGTAATAGCCAGGCGCTTGTCATCACTTTTTCTATCCTTATCTAGCCAGACGACACTACCTTGCGATATATAGGAGAGCTTTTCACCATCTGCATCATAAACATTCGCTGTGACAGGCACTACTTGATAGTAAGCAGCATTTTCGTTTGTAGCTCTTTCTCCAAGCCATTTACCATCACTTCCAAACTGATAACCATCGACTGTCTCATTTTTCGCCATGTAGCCACCAGATTTGAAGTAGTACCAGGCTTGACTTTTAGCATCGTATAGCCATTCTTTCTCAGCCATTTTCCCATCAGATTTGAGATAAAACCAAGATTCCTTATCCCAAATCCATTCATTTACTGCCATATAGCCACCAGATTTTAGATAATAATAGTGACCATTTTCGAAAATCCATTCTTTATCAGCATGATTTCCATTTTCTTTGATGTAAAACCAAGATTGGTATTGTTTGTCAAAAAGCCAACCTTGCTGTACTTTGGCACCACTAGAATTCACATAAGCCTGATCAATCCACTGACTTGTCAGTAAATAACCACCGGATTTGAAATAATAGTCCTTACTCTTGATTTGGAGCCATTCTTTCTCTGCGTGTTGCCCATCTGCTTTTATATAAAACCAAGCGTCGTATTGAGAATCATAGACCCAGTCTTCTATTATTTTGGCACCTGTTGCACCAACATAGGAAGTTCCTACCCATGCATTTCTTTTCATCTTTCCATCTTGGTCAAGATAATAAAAGGCTCCCTTGTCTTCTACCCATTCTGACTTGGCCATATAGCCACCAGATTTGAGGTAAAAATAGTTGTCACCTTGCTTTAGCCATTCATTTTCAGCATAGTTAGCATCTGCTTTTATATAAAACCAAGATTGATAATGAGCATCAAAAACCCACTCATTGGCTGCTTGACTGCCATCCGCTTTCAGGTATTGTTTTCCTTGCCAAGTACCATCGCTAGCCATTGCACTCTCTGGTCTGACTAAGAAAAATAGCAGGGCTAAAAAAATAAATCTCAATTTCTTCATTAACTTTCTTCCTCTGTTCTTACTCATTTCATTATATCAAAATTCTCTATAATCAACATTACAAACTAATAAAAAATCAAGAACAGATTGATTGCAGTTTACCTCAGAGACTCTTTTACTTCCTTGCGAAGATTTTCTAGACTGCTAATGCCGTATATGTCCATAACCTTTGGCAGATTTTCGATGATATCAGGACAGGCATATGGATTGGTAAAGTTAGCTGTTCCAACTCCGATTGCAGAGGCTCCAGCCAGATACATTTCTAGGGCAGCTTCTGCCGAATCCACTCCCCCCATTCCAATGATAGGCAGGTCTGTTGTTTGGGCGACTTGGCGGATGAGTTTGAGTGCTACTGGAAAAACTGCTGGACCAGACATTCCACCTGTTCCATTGGCCAAGATTGGTTTTCTGGTTTTGAGGTCAAAACGCATTCCAACCAGAGTATTAATCATAGTCAAGCCACATGCCCCCGCATCCTCTGCTGCCTTTGCGACAGTAACGATATCGGTCACACTAGGAGTTAGTTTGACATAAACTGGTACATCAGAGGCTTCCACAGCTGCTTTCACCACATCATAAGCTAAATCTGGATCTTGACCAATCAAGAGTCCATGATTACAGTGATCTACGTTGGGACAAGAAATATTGAGCTCAATAGCCTTCACATTAGCTGCCTTAGAAATACCATGAGAAACAGCAGCATACTCTTGTTTTGAAAAACCAGCTACATTGGCGATAATAGGAAGATTTGGATATTCTCTTTCCAGCCAAGGTAACTTTTCAGCCAAAACAACCTCCAAACCAGGATTTTGCAAGCCAATTGCATTAAGCATACCAGCGGGTGTTTCTGCCACCCTTGGAGTTGGATTGCCAAAACGGGGTTCAAGAGTTGTCGCCTTGATCATAATAGAACCTAAAAGGTCTAAATCATAGTACTTGGCATACTCTTGACCAAAACCAAAACAGCCTGATGCTGGAATAATCGGATTTTTCAAATCCAAACCAGGTAGAGAAACTTGTAAACGATTTCTAGTCATGATTTTCTCCTTATAATACAACTGTTCCTGTACGGAAAACAGGGCCATCTTCACAGACACGTTGGCTGACCGTCTCGCTTTCTGGCACTTTTAGGACACAGGCATAGCAGGCACCCATCCCACAAGCCATACGGGATTCCAGAGATAGATAGGCTCTTGGATGGTTATAAAAGGTTTGATTGATATACTTCATCATTCCAGGCGCCCCACATGAGTAAACAGCATCAAATTGATTGTCTAAATCCTTGATAACAACTGAAACATTTCCTTTAGTGCCATAAGAACCATCATCTGTCGTTACAAAGACTTGACCATATTGAGCTAATTCCGTCTCTAAAATAACAGCATCCTTATTAGCAAAACCGAGAACTGTCACTACTTTCACACCACGCGCATGCAATTCCTTGGCTACCTCAAGCAAGGGCGGAACACCAATCCCCCCACCAACAAGGAGTACCTGACTCTGCTCATCAAGGTCAGACAAGTCAAAACCATTTCCCTGAGGACCCATCACATCAAGAGTATCCCCCTGACTTAAGGTTGAGAAAATAGCTGTCCCAGCTCCCTCAATCCGGTAAATGAGATGACACTGCTTCTTTACCTTATCAATAGACGAAATTGAAATAGGACGACGCAAAAGATGGGCATCATCAGGCACACGCAGATGAAGAAATTGGCCTGCCCGCATAGCTTCAACCATTTCCCCTTCTAGGACTAATTCAAAGATTGCTGGTGCGATTTCCTCCTGTGCAACCACCTTCATGGTTTCCAATCGAATCGCACCCAAACGTTTCTTACATGTGGGATTCATGACTTTTCCTCCTTAAATTTTAAGGGGACCAGACAAAGAAAAGACCTTGCTAGTGCAAGGCCTCAGTTAAAATCGTACAACACAAGAGAGCACACTCAAAAAGTCTCCTCTAGAAAATTGTACTATTCTTTTATCTGACACCTTGTGAGTCTCTCTGGACTCCCCTTAAAGGTTAAATTTTTACTAGTATACTCTTTCAGCTAAAAAAAGTCAAGTAGAAAACGAACATTCTACTTGACTTCACGAGATTATTTTTCACGAATGACTTCAACCTTGTAGCCATCAGGATCTTTGACAAAGTAATAGTTAGGTGCAGTTCCTGGAAGTCCATTAGGGGCTGTCACTTCATATCCTTTGGCACTATGCTCTTGATGAAGCGCCTCAAGATCAGGTGTACTGAGGGCGATATGGGCAAATCCATCTCCAAGCACATAAGGACCGTGATCGTAGTTATAAGTCAACTCCAACTCATAATCGTCACCCTCAAGCCCTAGATAGACAATCGTGAAGGCATGGTCTGGAAAATCTCTGCGACGCAATTCTTTAAAACCAAAAGCATCTTGATAAAATGCAATTGATTTTTCAAGATTTTCTACTCGCAAGCAAGTATGTAGCATTTTTGAAGCCATATTTTCTCCTTTATTTTTAAAAAGACTGGGACAATCCTGTTCCAGTCTTATCTGTTATTATTTACCAAGTTTTGCTTTAGCTGCATCTGCAAGAGCTGTGAAAGCTGCTGCATCGTTAACAGCCAAGTCAGCAAGCATTTTACGGTTAACTTCGATCTCAGCCAATTTCAAACCATGCATCAATTGTGAGTATGAAAGTCCGTTCATACGAGCTGCCGCGTTGATACGAGTGATCCACAATTTGCGGAAGTCACGTTTTTTCTGACGACGGTCACGGTATGCATAGTAGTAAGAGTTCATTACTTGTTCTTTTGCAGTACGGAACAAGATGTGTTTAGCTCCATAGTAACCTTTTGCTAATTTAAGAATACGTTTACGACGTTTGCGTGATACAACGCCACCTTTAACACGTGCCATGTTTTATTTCCTCCAAATATTTCCTAGAATTCTTTACTTACAGTCAAGCTATTATTTCAAGCGAGTAAGCATTGCTTTGATACGTTTGTAATCTCCTGAATGCACCATAGATGCTTTACGAAGATGACGACGTTGTTTCTTAGTTTTTCCGTGGAAACGGTGAGAAGTGTAAGCACGGAAACGTTTAAGTCCACCAGAACCTGTACGTTTGAAACGTTTAGCTGATGCGCGGTGTGTTTTTTGTTTTGGCATGATTTTTTCTCCTTTATTTAACTTTCTGACAATTATTTTTTGTCAGTCGCTGGCGCCAATTGCATGAACATTTGACGTCCATCCATTTTAGCACGTTGTTCGATGATGGCAATATCTTGAGTTGCTTCAGCAAACTCGGCTAAAACTTTTGCACCAATCTCTTTATGGGTAATCATACGACCCTTAAAGCGAATAGATACCTTAACTTTATTTCCTTTTTCAAGGAATTTGCGTGCATTGCGAAGTTTTGTATCAAAGTCACCCTTGTCAATAGTTGGACTTAGACGAACTTCTTTCACAGTAACAACACTTTGTTTTTTACGTTGTTCTTTTTGCTTCTTCTGGTACTCAAATTTGAACTTACCGTAGTCCATAATTTT
>NZ_CAUQCP010000068.1:0-5421 GCF_963516575.1 uncultured Streptococcus sp. | reverse complement strand
TCAGACTAACTTCCACTTCTACTAGCGGTGGAACTTAGTTTGGGAATTTAGCAGCTTTTCCTATGTAAGCCCTTATCAGAAACAGTTAAGAGTAACATTCTCTTCAGATGCGAATAAATCAGTAAAAAATAATTCTTGCTAACATACATTTCCTATATTGAAGCCACCGATTTCATATCCCAAACTGTCTACAAAAATTAGCATTCATTTCTAACAATTCTTTAAAAGGAACTATTTTTCTAACCGCACCTGATGGAGTGTACTCCATTGACCACATAAATGGATAGGTCAAAACAACTTCATTCGTTTCAAGCGATAAATCTAATTCGAACAAATCTGATACTATAAGTTCTTGATAAAATAGGTCTAACTGATTTGTAGTCACCCAATATAAAAATCCCTTATAATCTATCTCCAAATCCTCCCATTCTAATGTATCGGGGGCAAAATATTCTATTGAATTTAATTTTTCAATATTTATTGCAAATAGACCACCCAAAATATCATAAGCTATCAAACAACGATTAGGATTATAACATTTTGAAAACAATTCATTACAATAGATGAATCCATTCTCTGAGTCATTCCCCAAAATCTTTAAATAACCATTAACAGTTATATAAGAAAAATGTTCTAAGATAAACTTTAGTTCTTGTGGTGTTTCTATAGTATCCGTTATTTTTTTATTAAATTCTAAAAACTTAATATCATTGGAACTTTCATCAAATTTTTCAAGAATCTCTCTCATAGTGATCATTTTATTTACCTATTCTCCACTACTCATCTTTACTCTTGTAGTTCATAGTTACTAATGTTTGTAATATTAAAGATTCTAATAAATTCTAATCTTTCAAGATGTTATACCTGCCCAGTATTCTTCCAAGAAAATAAAAATCTCAGAGAGGTAACGTTTAAATCATAAAAATGTTCGCTTTCTCTGAGATAAAACGCTAAAATCTAGTTGAGCCTTATAGAACCCCTATCTACGATACTGTTTCAAGAAACGAGTCATCTTGTCTTGAATTTGGGCTAGTTCATCGACACGAGGAAGGTAAACGATACGGAAGTGGTCTGGTTCCTGCCAGTTAAAACCTCGACCATGAACCAAGAGAACCTTTTCCTGCTTCAAGAAATTAAGGACAAACTGCTCATCATCATCGATACGGTACATATTACGGTCGATTTTAGGGAAGATATAGAGCCCCGCCTTGGGTTTAACAGCAGAGAGACCTGGAATCTCTTGAATAGCATTGTAGATGAAATTTCTTTGCTCGTAAATTCGTCCACCTGGAAGGAGCAATTCATCGACTGATTGATGACCACCCAAGGAAGTTTGTACGACTTGTTGAGCCAAAACATTGGAACAAAGACGCATATTGGACAGCATATTGAGCCCTTCGATATAGCCTTTGACATGTGTCTTAGGACCAGACAAGACCATCCAACCCACACGGAAACCAGCGATACGATGTGATTTTGACAGACCATTCATGCTGACACAGAAGACATCTGGTGCCAAGCTCGCCACAGGCGTATGCACATGTCCATCCATGACCATGCGGTCGTAAATTTCATCCGCAAAGATAATCAAATCGTTTTGACGGGCAATCTCAATAATCTCCAGCAAGAGTTCTTTAGGATAAAGGGCTCCAGTTGGGTTATTTGGATTGATAAGGACGATTGCCTTGGTATTGGAAGTGATTTTTGACTTGATATCGTCAATATCTGGGTACCATTCGGCAGCTTCATCACAGATATAGTGAACGGCATTTCCTCCAGCTAGACTGACAGCCGCTGTCCAGAGAGGATAGTCTGGCATTGGCACCAAGACTTCATCCCCATTGTCCAAAAGCCCCTGCATAGACATGACAATCAACTCACTGACACCATTTCCAAGGTAGATATCATCAATATCTACGTTTGGAAATTTTTTCAATTGGCAATACTGCATGATAGCCTTACGGGCTGAGAAAATCCCCTTGGAGTCAGAATAACCTTCACTATCACGCGCATTCATAATCAAGTCATGAATGACCTCGTCTGGCGCTGTAAAGCCAAATTCTGCTGGATTTCCTGTATTCAGACGTAAAATCTTTTCTCCGTTTGCTCGCATCCGCATGGCTTCTTCCAAAACAGGGCCACGGATATCATAAGCAACATGCTCTAACTTACTAGACTTGTTATATTCTTTCATCTTGTTTCCTCAATTCTTCAGGATAGTAACATTATACCACTAGAAAGAGAATGCGACAAGTTTACTGAAATGTGTTACTAGATTCGTATAGAAGAAAAACCTCACTAAAAGCGAGGTCAAGACAGGGGAGATAGCAGGAATTTTGCCAAAGACAGATCACATACCAAAAGATAAACCTAGAAAAAGCAAGCCTAAAAAGGAGTCATAGAGAAGATTGAACATGAGGAAAAGCCCACATATCATCAAGTAATCCCAGCGACCACTTCTTTTAGCGACTAGGAATAATACCAAATGGTAGAGTAAATGAAAGACTAAAAAGCCAACAAAACCTGGATAAAGAAGCGGAATCAGCTTCTCTAATTGCCAGATCATGATCACTTCTACCAAGACTGAAACTAGGATAATTCCATAATAAAGGAAATTTGATTTTTGAAAAGAGTGCTTCATCATTCTCCCTCCCTTCACTTCTTTCCTGCTATCCTTTCTTTTATTTTATCATATATTTATATAGATTTTAAGCGCTAACATTTTTTTGAAAAATACTTTTTTTGCTTTACTTCTATAGTGAAAAGGTTTACAATTATAGTAAGAAAATTTCAGGAGGTTTCATTATGGCACAACGTTACCAAAATATCATGGTCGCAATCGATGGTTCTAAAGAAGCGGACTTGGCTTTTGTCAAGGGAATTCATTCTGCTCTACGAAACGACGCTAAACTCACCATCGCACATGTCATTGACACACGCGCACTCCAAAGTGTATCCACCTTTGATGCTGAAGTTTATGAAGAACTCCAAGTCGACGCTGAAAGTCTGATGAAAGAGTACGAAAAACGTGCTAAAGATGCTGGTGTGGCAGATATTCACATCGTCATTGAAATGGGGAATCCAAAGACCCTCTTGGCACGTACTATTCCCGATGCTGAGGAAGTGGACCTCATCCTCGTTGGCGCAACTGGTCTCAACGCCTTTGAACGCCTCTTGGTCGGTTCTTCATCTGAATACATCCTCCGCCATGCTAAGGTCGATTTGCTGGTGGTGAGAGAACAAGAAAAAACCTTATAATCACAAAGAAAAGGAGCCCCCAGCTCCTTTTTATTTACTTTTTGTTTACTGTTTATTTCTCTCTTTATGGCGTTCATAAGCCTTGAGCTGGCGCTGCAGTTCCTTTTTAATAGCAGGTTCTGGAGCATATTTTTCTTCCCAATCATCTGGTTTTAAGATTTTGTGGGTCACTGGATCAAAATGAGCCTTGCCATCTGGGAAAATTTTCCCCATATTGGCCTGATGGACAATATCAAAAATACGTTCTGGGTCCACCCCCATCAAGACAAAACTACCGTAGGTGAAGTAAAGCGTATCAATCAAGGCATCCACCTGCCCTATCAAATCTTGCTGAGCAGGCGTCTTCTTAGCTACTTTATCTGCTGCCTTATCAAGGGCTTGATGAAGTTGCGATAGAGCTTGACCAAAATCCTCTTCAGAGGGACTGGCTGCTCGAACAAACTCCACCAATTCTTCTATTTTAAAGCCAGCCCTGTGAGTTGCACCTTCTAAATCCCAAGCTCGAGGTTCTTCTTGAGTCCGTTCATCCATCATGTGGTGGAAGGTCTTGACCTTATTGAAGTGATAGTCACGACTGACAAAGACTTTTTCTGAGGCCAGAACACCAAAATGTTCCAAGGCCTTGTGGATTCCGTCTTGCTGATTGCTGGTGGTAATGTGCTTAGCAACTTCCTTAACACTGCTACTACCATTTCCCATAGCGATCGACATACCAACACCAGCCAGCATTTCTAGGTCGTTATCTGAGTCACCAAAGGCCATGACTTGGTTGAGATCAAAACCATATTCTTTCCCAACTCGGCGTATGCCTTCCAATTTAGAGTTCCCTTGATTGATGACATCCGCTGCAAAAGGATTGCTACGTGTCAATTTCAAGTCTTCAAAATCAGCTGCTGCCTTCTCAGACTCTTCTGGTGTCATCAGCATCAAAACTTGGTAGATAGGCTGATTCATCAGATGAAGCAGGTCTTCTTCCTTTTGGGGAACAACCTTGCTGACCATACGATTAAAGGAATGACTCACTGTCCGAGTTAAAACTGAGGGAACGAAGCGACTGATTCGTTGGGAAAAAGAACCCAGACCAAAGGACATGATTTTGGAACCTAACATGGCATCCTTGGTCCCTAGGGCAATCTCCTTACCCTCTTTTTTAGCATAAGTAATGAGCTGGCGCAAATGTAACTTGGAAATTGGGCTTGTGAACAAGACTCTGTCTTTAGTAAAGATATACTGGCCATTGTAGGTTACCGCAAAATCCAGATCCAAATCGTCCATCAATTCCTTAACAAAAAAAGGTCCTCGACCTGTCGCTACGCCGACAAGCACCCCTTGTTCTTTGACAATTTTAATCGCGTCCTTAGTGGATTTCAAAACACTCTTGCGATCGTTGACCAAGGTTCCATCGATATCAAAAAAAACAGCTTTGACTTCCATCCTATCCCAATCTCCCCTTTTGTGATACAATGATTATACCACATTTCAGAAAGAGTGAGTAAATCATGCCTAAGAAAATCCTTGTTTTACATACGGGTGGGACTATTTCCATGCAAGCCGATGCTTCTGGCGCTGTTGTGACGAGTTCAGATAATCCCATGAACCATGTGTCCAACCCACTTGAAGGAATCCAAGTCCACTCCTTGGACTTTTTTAACCTGCCAAGCCCCCATATCAAACCCAAGCATATGCTGGCCCTCTACCAGAAAATTAAAGAGGAAGCTGCTAACTATGATGGAGTGGTAATCACACACGGGACCGATACTCTAGAGGAAACAGCTTATTTCCTTGATACCATGGAAGTTCCCCATATGCCTATCGTTCTAACAGGTGCCATGCGTAGCTCCAACGAACTCGGCAGCGACGGTGTTTATAATTATCTGAGTGCTTTACGGGTGGCTAGCGATGACAGGGCTGCGGACAAAGGTGTTTTGGTCGTTATGAACGATGAAATCCATGCTGCCAAGTATGTTACCAAAACGCATACGACCAACGTCGGCACCTTCCAGACCCCAACACACGGACCACTTGGTCTGATTACGAAGCGGGAAATCCTCTACTTCAAAACAGCTGAACCTCGTGTCCGCTTTGACCTTGATCACATACAAGGATTGGTCCCTATCATCTCGGCTTATGCTGGTATGACAGATGAGCTGATTGATATGCTGG
>NZ_CAUQCP010000067.1:0-5443 GCF_963516575.1 uncultured Streptococcus sp. | reverse complement strand
AGTGATTGAGTGTGAGTTAGAGATATAGAAAGAGGTTTATCATCGCAAAGAAAAAAGCGACATTTGTATGTCAAAATTGTGGGTATAATTCCCCTAAATATCTGGGACGTTGCCCCAACTGTGGGTCTTGGTCTTCTTTTGTGGAAGAGGTTGAGGTTGCTGAGGTCAAGAATGCGCGTGTGTCCTTGACAGGTGAGAAAACCAAGCCCATGAAACTGGCTGAGGTTACTTCCATCAATGTCAATCGAACCAAGACGGAGATGGAGGAATTCAACCGTGTACTTGGAGGCGGAGTGGTACCAGGAAGTCTTGTCCTCATCGGTGGGGATCCTGGGATTGGGAAATCAACCCTTCTCTTACAAGTCTCAACCCAGTTGTCTCAAGTGGGTACGGTTCTCTACGTCAGCGGGGAGGAGTCTGCCCAGCAGATTAAACTACGTGCAGAGCGTTTGGGAGATATTGATAGCGAGTTTTATCTCTATGCAGAGACCAATATGCAGAGTGTTCGAGCTGAAGTGGAGCGCATCCATCCAGATTTTCTCATTATTGATTCCATCCAGACTATTATGTCTCCTGAAATTTCAGGGGTGCAGGGATCTGTTTCTCAGGTGCGTGAGGTGACGGCTGAGCTTATGCAGCTGGCCAAAACCAATAACATTGCCATATTTATCGTAGGTCATGTGACCAAGGAAGGAACCTTAGCTGGTCCGCGTATGTTGGAGCATATGGTGGATACGGTGCTTTACTTTGAAGGGGAACGCCACCATACCTTCCGTATTTTAAGAGCGGTCAAAAACCGTTTTGGTTCCACTAATGAGATTGGCATCTTTGAGATGCAGTCGGGCGGATTGGTTGAGGTGCTCAATCCGAGTCAGGTTTTCCTAGAGGAGCGTTTGGATGGGGCGACTGGTTCGTCAATCGTTGTGACAATGGAAGGGACGCGTCCGATTTTGGCGGAGGTTCAGGCTTTGGTGACACCGACCATGTTTGGAAATGCCAAGCGTACGACGACAGGACTTGATTTCAATCGCGTCAGCTTGATTATGGCTGTTTTGGAAAAACGGGCAGGTCTTCTCTTGCAAAATCAGGATGCTTATCTCAAATCTGCTGGCGGTGTCAAATTGGATGAACCTGCTATTGACTTGGCCGTTGCAGTTGCCATTGCTTCGAGCTACAAGGACAAGCCAACCAATCCTCAGGAATGTTTTGTTGGGGAGCTTGGTTTGACAGGAGAGATTCGGCGCGTGAATCGTATCGAACAGCGCATTAATGAAGCTGCTAAACTGGGTTTTACTAAGATTTATGTACCTAAGAATTCCTTGACAGGAATCACTCCGCCTAAGGAAATACAGGTCATTGGGGTGACAACGATTCAGGAAGTTTTGAAAAAGGTTTTTGCTTAATCTGTGACAAATCCTCTTAAAAATGATAAGATAGGAGAAATATTTGACTATCAAATTTTCAAGGAGGGAATCATGTCGTATTTTGAACAGTTTATGCAAGCCAATCAGGCTTATGTTGCCCTACATGGGCAGTTAAATCTGCCACTTAAACCCAAAACAAGAGTGGCTATTGTGACCTGTATGGACTCTCGTCTGCACGTTGCGCAAGCTTTGGGCTTGGCACTTGGGGATGCTCATATCTTGCGGAATGCAGGTGGTCGAGTGACAGAAGACATGATTCGTTCGCTGGTTATTTCCCAGCAACAAATGGGTACAAGAGAGATTGTGGTATTGCACCATACAGACTGTGGTGCTCAGACCTTTGAAAATGGACCTTTTCAGGAGTATTTAAAAGAGGAACTAGGTGTCGATGTGTCAGACCAGGACTTCTTACCCTTCCAAGATATAGAGGAGAGTGTGCGAGAGGATATGCAACTCCTTATCGAGTCTCCTCTAATACCAGACGATGTTATTATCTCTGGTGCTATTTACGATGTGGATACAGGAAGTATGACAGTTGTAGAATTATAAACACTTCATTTAGAAAGAAAGTGTATGAAGAAAAACAGTATTTTATTTATTTTTATTTTATTGCTATGTATTGGTTTGCAGTATGAAACCATCTACTATACGGATGGTTCGATGTCAGGTGCGGAATATAGACTAATGGGAGTTTCTATCTTTCTAGCTCTCTTTTACATGATTCCGGCTCTTTATTTCCTTTTCCATATTGGGAAAAAATGGGAATTACCAAAGAATGCCTTGATTTTGTCTTTATTGGGTGGGATGTTCCTTTCAGGCTGGCTGTCTAGCTTTGCTAATACCTATATCCATGATTTACTGGGTATTCTTTTCCCAGATAGTGCATTTTTAAATGCCTTTGAAAGTGCTATTGTAGCTCCTTTGGTAGAAGAACCCTTGAAATTGTTACCACTTGTCTTTGTTTTAGCTTTGATTCCTGTGCGAAAATTAAAATCTTTGTTTTTACTTGGGATTGCTTCTGGTTTGGGATTCCAAATGATTGAGGATATTGGCTATATTCGTACGGATTTGCCAGAGGGATTTGACTTTACTATTTCGAGAATTTTAGAGCGTATCATCTCAGGTATTGCCTCTCACTGGACTTTTTCAGGTCTAGCTGTAGTAGGTGTTTACTTGCTTTACAGAGCCTATAAAGGACAAAAGGTTGGCAAGAAACAGGGGCTTATTTTCCTAGGTTTAGCTTTAGGAACTCACTTCTTGTTTAACTCTCCTTTTGTAGAATTAGAGACAGAGTTGCCCTTAGCGATTCCGATGGTTATGGTTATTACTCTCTATGGTTTTTATCAGGCTTATCGCTTTGTTGAGAAGAACGATGAGATAGTGAACTAGAATATTTTTCAAAAGAATGATGCAAGGGTACAAATATGGTACCCTTCTTTTATTTTTGATTGAAAAATAGTGCAAAAAGCGCTACAATGGTAGATGGAAAATCTTGTGAAAAGCACAAGCGATACATATATACCGGAGGAAATCATGTCTTTTTCTGATTTAAAGCTGTTTGCCCTTTCTTCTAATCAAGAATTGGCAAAACGTGTGGCGCAGGAGATTGGGATAGAGTTGGGGAAATCAAGTGTTCGTCAATTTTCAGATGGAGAGATTCAGGTCAACATTGAAGAATCAATCCGTGGGAAACACGTCTTTATCCTACAATCAACTAGTTCGCCTGTAAATGACAATCTGCTTGAAATTTTGATTATGGTAGATGCTTTGAAGCGTGCGAGTGCAGAATCTGTCAATGTTGTCATGCCTTACTATGGGTATGCACGTCAGGATAGAAAGGCGAGAGCGCGTGAGCCAATCACTTCAAAACTGGTCGCAAATATGCTTGAAGTAGCTGGAGTGGATCGTTTATTGACAATCGACTTGCATGCTGCGCAGATTCAAGGATTCTTTGATATTCCTGTGGATCACTTGATGGGGGCTCCTCTGATTGCGGATTATTTTGAGCGTCGTGGCATGGTTGGTTCTGACTATGTGGTTGTCAGCCCAGACCATGGAGGGGTGACGCGTGCCCGTAAGTTGGCTGAGTTTTTGAAAACATCTATCGCTATCATCGACAAACGTCGTAGCGTTGATAAGATGAATACTAGTGAAGTCATGAACATCATCGGTAAGGTCGAAGGCAAGACTTGTATCTTGATTGATGATATGATTGATACTGCGGGAACCATTTGTCATGCGGCAGATGCCCTTGCGGAAGCTGGTGCTGTTGAAGTCTATGCAAGCTGTACGCACCCAGTTCTTTCTGGTCCTGCTATGGACAATATCCAAAAATCAGCTATTAAGAAATTGGTTGTTTTGGATACCATCTATCTGCCAGAAGAGCGTTTGATCGATAAGATTGAACAGATTTCAATCGCTCATCTTCTAGGGGATGCTATTGTACGTATCCATGAAAAACGCCCACTTTCTCCACTTTTTAGTATTGAGAAAAAGATTTAATGACCAAGCCTGAGATGATTCTCAGGTTTTTTTCATCTCTTTTCCGAATAAATAGATAGAGCCAGAGAATCTAGTAAACCTAGATTTAAAAATGTGCTATAATGAAAGGAGAGAAAGTATGACATTACGTCATCCAGGCATCAGCCCGACCAATGATTTGGTAGCTAAAAAAATATTTAGTAATCCAGAAATCACTTGTCAATTTATTCGCGATATGTTGGACTTGCCAGCAAAAAATGTGACCATTTTGGAGGGGAGCAATATTCATGTCTTGCCTTCCGTGCCTTACTCAGCGCAGGATTTCTATACCAGTATAGATGTTTTAGCGGAGTTAGATAATGGAACGCAAGTTATCATTGAGATTCAGGTGCATCATCAGAATTTTTTCATCAATCGTCTGTGGGCTTATCTATGTAGTCAGGTCAATCAAAACCTAGAAAAAATCCGTCAGCAAGAGGGTAATACTCATCAGAGTTATAAACATATTGCACCAGTATACGCTATCGCAATCGTGAATAGCAACTACTTCTCAGATGACCTGGCTTTTCATAGCTTTAGTATGCGAGAGGACACGACAGGTGAAGCCTTAACCATCACAAATAATGGACAAGAAAACCATCTAGTCAAAATGGCATTCTTGGAACTAAAAAAATATAGAGAAACCAGCAAAGACGAGGTTCGTAAACCGTGGTTGGAGTTTTTTGGGAACAAGCCCTTTACTCAACACCCCGAGCGGGCCATCAGCCAAGCAGATCAACTGCTGGACTATAAGAGCTGGTCCGAGGAGGACAGGAAAATGTTTAGTCAACTACGTATGCGTGAAGAACAAGCCTTGTTAGCACAGGACTATGCCTTGGAAACAGCTAGGGCTGAGGGTATTGAAGAGGGATTAAAAGTAGGTTTAGTAAATCTAGTACGTCAAGGTCTTCTAACACCTGAGGTTGCAAGTCAGCAATTAGGTATGACCGTCGCTGAATTTGAGTCACTATTGAAAGATCATCATAAATAAGACCTAAAAATACAGAGAAACCAGCAAGGACAAGGTTCGCAAACCGTGGTTGGAGTTTTTTGGGAATAAACCCTTTACCCAAGAACCCGAGCGAGCTATCAGTCAGGCAGACCAACTGCTGGACTACAGGAGCTGGCTCGAGGAGGACAGGAAAATGTTTAGTCAACTACGTATGCGTGAAGAACAAGCATTATTGGCTCATGACTATGCCTTGGAACGTGCTGAGGAAAAAGGATTAGAGCGTGGTCGTGCAGAAGGTATTGAACAGGGACTGGAGCGTGGGAAAGTTGAAGGAAGTTTGTCCATGCTACTAAATCTGGTTCGTCAACATCTTTTAAGCGCTGAGGTTGAGAGTGAGCAATTGGGCATGTCAGTAGCTGAGTTTGAGTCCTTGCTACAAGGTCACATTTTAAATAGTAGAAAGTTAATGGAGTGGCGAGTTATTTCCAAAATGCTGCTAAATTCCCAAACTAAGTTCCACCGCTAGTAGAAGTGGAAGTTAGTCTGA
>NZ_CAUQCP010000066.1:0-5663 GCF_963516575.1 uncultured Streptococcus sp. | reverse complement strand
TGTCTTTTGTCAATAAAAAAACATATATTCAATAAAATTAATGATTTATTTTTCTGTTACTATCTTATTAAAGCCGATAATATATAGGTTTTTCCTTGCTATAAACCATTAGTAAATACCTTTAAAATAATTGTATTATTAAATCTTTTGCTTGTAAAAATATTCATGATTTACAAATACCAGTTCTGAATAGGTTAGACAGGATTTACTATTTCATTCTATACGTTCCTTTTAAATCAACAAGTCCACTAAAGATAGTCTTTCACTCCACACTATCTCTAAACTATTCCGTTTTCTTTCTCCTTCTTTGGTTCCTTTCCTGTCCTTATCTATATCTTATTTATTTCACAACCGGTACTACTTACTTTGTCCAATCTTGCACCTTCTGATTACACACCCGCTTCCCAGCTAGTCATTTGAAAACAGCAGCACTTGCCGTTTCATGTCTAGCACTATTGTTTATCTCACGAGTTTTTTCAGCCGACTTACCTAGCAACCATCTCACAAACATTGATTATTTTTTCTATTTCCTATTATATTTAGTGAAAGTTCAAATTAGGGATACATACAATTGGGGATTTCAAAAAATTTCCTTATATAGTAAGTAATTCTGTCGCCTCAATATAAACAGAATCAAACATAATAGGTGCTATAGTGAGTTGTAGTAGAAATAGCACGATAGATTTCCTAAGTCCATAGGAATCGCCCCCTTTCTTCACCCTCATTATAACACCTATACATCAGTTGTGCAAATAATATGATATTTTTTTATTAGTCCTCAGACAAGCATATTATAGAGCGTTTCATTACCATTTAAGTTAATATAAGCTGGATCAAAACCTTCCATGCGACGAATCAATCCTGCATAATCATGCTTATCTGCCAAGGCAATCCCAATTAATACTGGGCCTGTCCCCTTACTAGCTCGTTTGATATACTCAAAACGTGTGATATCATCATTTGGCCCCAAGATATCATTTACAAACTCACGCAGAGCACCTGGACGCTGTGGAAAATTGACCACAAAATAATGCTTGATACCATCATAAATCAAGGCACGTTCTTCCATTTCTGGCATGCGGTTGATATCATTATTTCCTCCAGAAATGATACAACAAATAGTCTTCCCCTTGATATATTCAGCTAAAACCTCTAAAGAGGCGATACTAGCTGCTCCAGCAGGTTCTGCGACAATCCCTTGCTTAGAGTAGAGGTCAATCAAGGTTTCAGAAATCAATCCCTCATCAACACCTACCAAAGTTTGAACATGTTGACGAGTTGCCTCATAGGTCAACTGACCTACCTTTTGCACAGCAATCCCATCCGCAAATTTGTCAATTTCTTTGAGTTTGACTGGACCACCAGCTTCAAAGGCAGCCTTCATGGAACGCGCTCCATTCGCCTCTACTCCGATAACCTCAATCTCTGGACTTGTTTCCTTGATATAGGTAGAAACCCCAGCAATGAGACCGCCACCACCAACAGGAACCAAGACAGCATCAAAATCAATCGATTCTTTTCGAGCTTCTTCTAAAATCTCATAAGCAACTGTCCCTTGACCTGCTTGAACATGGGCATCATCAAAGGGATCAATAAAGGTACGATTTTCAGAGACTGTAAATTCTTGAGCTGCTTTAGCTGAGGCATCAAAGGTATCTCCAACTAGTTTAATAGTCACGAAATCCCCACCAAAAAAGCGAACTTGACCAATTTTTTGTTGCGGAGTAGTAATGGGCATAAAAATAGTAGCAGGAATTTTCATCTCATTACAAGTATAGGCAACTCCCTGCGCATGATTTCCCGCAGAAGCACAGACTACCCCACGCTCACGCTCTTCCTTGCTGAGCTGGGAAATGGCATAATAAGCACCACGAATTTTAAAAGAACGAACACGCTGGGCATTTTCTTTTTTCAAATAAATCTTAGCACCATACTTCTCCGATAAATAATGGTCATAATCAAGCGGTGTATTAACGACCACACCATTCAAGACCTTATGAGCCTTGATTATATCTTTTGAACTTAACATCATTTTCTCCTAGACTATTTCATACTTATCTCAATCCATCCTTTTAAAAAGAGATGAATTGATTATAAAAGCGAGTTAGGTCCCCCCAACTCGCCTTCAACTTGATTTCTATCAATTAGTTATAGATTTTGAATGCATCGTCGTCGTTTTTACCAACGAATGGCATTGCTTTACGCAATTCTGCACCAACTTTTTCAATTTCAAGGTTAGCTGCTTGTTCACGGTAAGCAGTCAATTTTGGACGTCCAGCTTTATAGTCATTTACAAAGTCATTTGCAAATTTACCATTTTGGATGTCTGCCAAGACAGCCTTCATATTTTCTTTAACTTGTTCAGTGATTACACGTGGACCTGATACATAGTCACCGTACTCAGCAGTGTTTGAAATTGATTGACGCATTTTCTTGAATCCACCTTCGTAGATCAAGTCAACGATCAATTTCATTTCGTGAAGAACTTCAAAGTAAGCCAATTCTGGAGCGTATCCTGCTTCTGTCAAGACTTCGAAACCTGCTTCGATAAGGGCAGTCAAACCACCACAAAGTACAGCTTGTTCACCAAACAAATCTTCTTCAGTTTCTTCTTTATATGTTGTTTCAAGAAGACCTACACGAGCTGCTCCAACACCTTTACACCAGTCCATAGCAATGTTTTTAGCATTTCCTGTTGCATCTTGGTATACTGCGTAAAGAGCTGGAACACCAAATCCTTCTTCATAAGTACGACGTACCAAGTGTCCTGGTCCTTTAGGAGCACACATAAAGACATCTACATCCGCAGGAACTTTGATAAATTCAAAGTGGATGTTGAAACCATGGGCAAACCCAACTGCATTTCCAGCTTCCAAGTTTGGAGCGATTTCTGCTTCGTACAATTCTTGTTGGATTTCGTCTGGTGCCAAAATCATGATAACGTCAGCCAATTTAGTAGCTTCTGCTACTGTGTAAGTGTCAAATCCATCTTCTTTTGCTTTATCAAAAGATTTACCTGGACGTACACCGATGATGACATCGCGACCTGAGTCACGCAAGTTTTGAGCATGCGCATGTCCTTGTGAACCATAACCGATAACGGCGATTTTTTTACCGTCAAGTGCTGCTACTTTAACATCTTTTTCGTATTCCATTTGAACTGCCATAGTTTTTTCTCTCTTTTCTATTATTTATTGCCTTTTAGGCTGGTTTAACAAATTTAAAATATTTTTATACTCAATGAAAATCAAAGAGCAAATTAGGAAGCTAGCCGCAGGCTGTACTTGAGTACGGCAAGGCAAAGCTGACGTGATTTGAAGAGATTTTCGAAGAGTATTAATCGCGGGTAAATCCAGTTGCACCCGTTCGAGCGATATTGCGAATACCGTATGGTCGAATGACTCGCAATAGAGCTTCACTCTTTTCAGCATTTCCTGTCATCTGAATGGTAATCGAGCTTGGCGCTACATCTACCACTGTTGCACGGAAAGGTTGAATAATCGCTAGAATCTCAGCACGCTTCTCAGCTGGCGCTGACATCTTAACCAAAATCACCTCGCGTTCCAAATGAGGCTTGTCTGTAATATCACGAATGCGAATCACATCAATCTGACGATTGAGCTGTTTGATAATTTGCTCTACCTCATCATGTGAAGCAACATCAATAATAATGGTGATACGCGATACATTCGGATCTTCTGTTGCTCCAACAGAGATGCTTTCGATATTAACCTGACGACGAGATAGGACACCTGTAAAGCGATTGAGGACTCCTGAACGATTTTGTAGTTTTGCTGTTAACATTCTACGCATGGAACTTCACCCCCAACATCTCATGATTACTCTTACCAGCTGGTACCATTGGTAACACCTGTTCCTTACGAGAAATGTCTACCTCAATTAGCATAGGAACATTCTCAGTGATGACTTCAAGGTCTTGAGCCAAGGTCTCAGGATTGTCAAACTTATAGTTTTTAATGCCATAAGCTTGTGCCATCAATTGGAAATCAGGAAGGGTATCAAAGACTGACTCTGACGTTCTACCTTCATAGAAGGATTCCTGCCATTGGCGAACCATTCCAAGCGAGTGGTTGTTCAGCATAACCACCTTGATTGGCACCTTGTAAATGTTCAAAATAGCCAATTCCTGGTTAGTCATTTGGAAACCGCCATCCCCAACAAACAAGACTACTTCCTTATCTGGGTTAGCAATTTTAGCTCCAATTGCTGCTGGAATTCCAAATCCCATCGTTCCCAAACCACCTGAAGTCACTAACTGACGTTCATTTTGGTAAGGATAATACTGAGCTGTCCACATTTGGTGTTGTCCAACATCTGTTACCACAATGGCATCTCCGTTGGTCAATTCACCAATTCGTTCAATAACGGCTTGCGGTTGAACCACACGCTCTTTCTTGTCATAAGAACGAACACGGTTCTTGTCTTTAGTAACTTTCTCAATCCATTTCTCAGTATTGTTATGAACTGTTGGTTCTGCCAGCAACATTTGCAAGGCTTTCTTAGCATCTCCAACTACAGGAATATCTGCACTGATAATCTTGCCAATCTCAGCTGGGTCAATATCAATGTGGGCAACCTTAGCATTCTTAGCGAAAGTCTTAGGATTTCCCGTCAAGCGGTCATCGAAACGACAACCAATACTAATCATAAAGTCCGCTTCCGTCATGGCAATATTAGCTGCAAAAGATCCGTGCATGCCTCCCATTCCAAGGAAGAGTGGGTGACTCGTTGCAATCGTACCTTGCCCCAAAAGACTGGTTACCACTGGAATTTGATAGCGTTCTGCAAATTCATTTAATTCTGCAGCTGCTTCAGCATAACTAATTCCACCACCAGCTAGCAAGACTGGCTTTTTAGCCTTGGATAATTGCTTCAAGATTTTCTTGATTTGCATATCATTCGGTTCAAGAGTCGGCTGATAGCTTGGTAGGTTCACTTCTGGTGAATAAATGAAGTCTGTTTCTAAAGCAGATACGTCTTTAGGTAGGTCAATGACGACCGGCCCTGGACGACCAGTAGTTGCGATATGGACAGCTTCCGTAATGATTCGAGGGATATCAGCTGTCTCACGAACTTGGTAATTGTACTTAGTGATTGGCATGGTAATTCCCACAATGTCTGCCTCCTGAAAGGCATCCTTCCCAATCCCTGCTCGCGCCACCTGACCTGTAAAGACCAAAAGGGGAACGCTATCGCTCATGGCATCTGCAATCCCTGTAATGGCATTTGTTGCTCCTGGTCCACTAGTGACGACGGCAACACCCAACTTTCCAGTTGATTTGGCATAACCTTCAGCTTCATGCAAACAACCTTGCTCATGGCGCCCTAGAATGTGGCGAATACCTTTAAAATTATATATCGCATCATAAAAAGGCAAGACAGCACCACCAGGATAACCAAAGATGGTATCAATTCCTAAATCACGAAGTGTTTCCAAAACTAGGTCCGACCCCGTCTTAGGAGATTCTAAACTGATTTTCTCCATTGTTCCCCTTTCTTTCCTCTTAAAAATAACTTGTTACTATCATACCACTTTTTCAAAATTTTTCAAGACAAAAGAAGAAATTTTCTGAATTTTCTATTTTAAGCTAACTTCTCAAAGTAACTTCCACTTGCCTAATCGAAGTGGAAATTAGTCTAAA
>NZ_CAUQCP010000065.1:0-5852 GCF_963516575.1 uncultured Streptococcus sp. | reverse complement strand
AATTCAGTTTAGAAAACTATAAATCTTACTTTGCGTCACAAAACTTGACCTACCTCAAAATGAGTTTCAACTCTGTACTCTATGCAGGGATTGTAACCTTTGTGACCTTACTTATCAGCTATCCAACAGCCCTCTTTTTGACCCGTCTCAAGCACCGTCAACTCTGGCTCATGCTGATTATCCTGCCAACCTGGATTAATTTGCTCCTTAAAGCCTATGCCTTTATCGGGATTTTTGGTCAGAATGGCTCTATTAACCAATTTTTGGAATTCATCGGAATCGGTTCACAGCAGTTGCTCTTTACCGATTTCTCCTTTATCTTTGTCGCAAGCTACATCGAGCTTCCCTTTATGATTTTGCCCATTTTCAATGTCTTGGACGATATGGATAACAATCTCATCAATGCCAGCTATGACCTTGGTGCGACCAAGTGGGAGACCTTCCGTCATATCATCTTCCCTCTTTCTATGAACGGGGTAAGAAGTGGTGTCCAATCCGTCTTTATCCCAAGCTTGAGCCTCTTCATGCTGACCCGTTTGATTGGTGGAAACCGCGTTATTACTCTGGGGACAGCCATTGAGCAGAACTTCCTAACAAATGACAACTACGGTATGGGTTCAACCATTGGTGTGATTCTCATTCTGACCATGTTCATCACCATGTGGGTGACCAAGGAAAGGAGAGAACGATGAAAAAATTTGCCAACCTTTATCTGGGACTGGTCTTTCTTGTCCTCTACCTGCCGATTTTTTACCTGATTGGCTATGCCTTTAACGCAGGCAACGACATGAACAGGTTTACAGGCTTTAGTTTGAGTCATTTTAAAACCATGTTTGGCGATGGTCGCCTTATGCTAATTGTGACACAGACCTTTTTCTTGGCCTTCCTGTCAGCCTTGATAGCGACCATTATCGGGACTTTTGGAGCTATTTATATCTACCAGTCTCGTAAGAAATACCAAGAAGCCTTTCTTTCACTCAATAATATCCTCATGGTTGCGCCTGATGTTATGATTGGTGCCAGCTTCTTGATCCTCTTTACCCAGCTTAAGTTTTCACTTGGCTTTTTGACAGTTCTTTCTAGTCATGTGGCATTCTCCATTCCTATCGTGGTCTTGATGGTCTTGCCTCGACTCAAGGAAATGAACGGTGACATGATTCATGCAGCCTATGACCTTGGTGCCAGTCAATTTCAGATGTTCAAGGAAATTATGCTTCCTTACCTGACTCCGTCTATCATTGCAGGTTATTTCATGGCCTTCACCTATTCGCTAGATGACTTTGCTGTGACCTTCTTTGTAACGGGAAATGGCTTTTCAACCCTGTCAGTCGAGATTTACTCTCGTGCTCGTAAGGGGATTTCGCTAGAAATCAATGCTCTTTCTGCCCTTGTCTTTCTCTTTAGTATTATCCTAGTGGTTGGATATTACTTTATCTCACGTGAGAAGGAGGAGCAAGCATGAAAAAACTCTATTCATTTTTAGCAGGAATTGTAGCCATTATCCTGGTCTTGTGGGGAATTGCGACGCATCTAGATAGTAAAATCAATAGTCGAGATAGTCAAAAACTGGTCATTTACAACTGGGGTGATTATATCGATCCTGAACTCTTGGAGAAATTCACAGAAGAAACAGGAATCCAAGTCCAGTACGAGACTTTTGACTCCAATGAAGCCATGTATACCAAGATCAAGCAGGGTGGAACGACCTACGATATTGCTATTCCTAGTGAATACATGATCAACAAGATGAAGGACGAAGATCTCTTGGTTCCGCTTGATTATTCAAAACTTGAAGGTCTTGAAAATATCGGAACAGAGTTCCTCAACCAGTCCTTTGACCTAGGCAATAAATTCTCCATTCCTTATTTCTGGGGAACACTGGGAATTGTCTACAATGAAACCATGGTAGAGGAAGCGCCTGAGCATTGGGATGATCTCTGGAAGCCAGAGTATAAGAACTCCATCATGCTCTTTGATGGGGCGCGTGAGGTGCTGGGACTCGGACTAAATTCCCTCGGCTACAGCCTCAACTCCAAGGATACCCAGCAGTTGGAAGAGACAGTTGATAAGCTCTACAAACTGACTCCAAATATCAAGGCTATTGTGGCGGATGAGATGAAGGGCTACATGATCCAGAACAATGCTGCTATTGGTGTGACCTTCTCTGGTGAAGCTAGCCAAATGCTAGAAAAAAATGAAAATCTACGCTATGTGGTACCGACAGAGGCCAGCAACCTTTGGTTTGACAATATGGTCATTCCCAAAACAGTCAAAAACCAAGATGCAGCCTATGCCTTTATCAACTTTATGTTGAAACCTGAAAATGCTCTCAAAAACGCAGAGTATGTCGGCTATTCAACACCAAACCTACCAGCCAAGGAATTACTCCCAGAGGAGAAAAAAGAAGACAAAGCCTTCTATCCAGATGCTGAAACCATGAAACACCTAGAAGTTTATGAGAAATTTGACCATAAATGGACAGGCAAATATAGCGACCTCTTCCTACAGTTTAAAATGTATCGGAAGTAGGAGTAGAACGTAAGAAAACGAATCAGTTAGAGCTGGTTCGTTTTTTCCTAAATAAGAAGCAGCTTTTTGATTTTGATTGACAAATTGTTAAGAATCTAATATAATAAGATTCGTAGAAGAAAACTATCGCTTTTAGCGTAGCCAAAGAATTACTGGTCGGTCTGTTTTGGTCCGTAGTTCGTAGATAGGCTTATTTGGGTTTTATATATTTTCCGCAAGCAGGTGAATAAATATATCGTAGGAAGAGGTGTAAATAGCCTCTTTATTTTTTTGAGAAAAGGTACAGTATGTTAAGAAATTTAATTCTTAGTTACAGAACGTTGATGGATACTCAATACAAATTTACTATCACTCAGACTGTCTCCAAACAAACTACAGAAAAATATATTGAATTAAGTTTCACGGAACCAAATTTTCATCATCTTATAGGTTTGCACAAACTAAAAGGAATAGATAAAGTTAAGTGCTTCAATGGTAATGGGGCTCAGAGGATATATAACCAAATTTTGGGGAATCATATCACTTTTTATGATTTAGATAAAGATACATCTCAGCATAAGGCTGCATTTTTATCTAGAGCAACTTCTCTGAATTTAATTTATACGATGCTAGAAAATATAAGTGTTAATTTAAAGGGATTGTACTATTTTGACCCAAATAACATTGGGTCGAAGATTAAAGCAAAGTATTTATTGCATTTTCAACATAGAGATAAAGAATTTTATTTTTTGTTTGATAAATATGATAAGAAGGTTAAGAACACTGATATTTGCTATCCTGTTTCAGTTTTTAGAAGAAAAATACAGGCTGAGTTGCCAGAAGGGTGTAGTGCAAAACACTATGAAATGAACCAAACCCCCATTAAGCTATTGAAGGTTGAAAAAATACAGGGGGCTAGAATTGTTACATTATACGACAGATAGTTCATTTGGTTTAGAGAGCTATTTTGAGTATGACAGGTATATCAGATATCTGAGATGTAAGTCCGTTGTGGGCACCAGCTAACTGTGAAGCCAATAGCAATCCTAAGCATGACGCTGGAAATCATGACCACCCGTCTAACGGGTGGTTTGAACCAGGACTATAAGCCCAAATTACCAGCCAGCGCCTAAAGACGCTGGCTTTCACGTTGTTCAAGCCTTATTGCTCTTGACTCGTCACTTGCCTCTTAAAGAGGCTTTAGTATTACTTACCACTATCCCTAAAGGGATCCTCATATTCTTTTACACTTAATTTATCTAGTGCTATATCATGCTTTACTCGTTTTCAAATTTTCATACTCGTGAAGAAATCATCCACTGGATCATTTCTTTAATCTTGAATATATTTCTTAATTGTAGCTTCATTAAGACCTACTGTACTTACATAATAACCTTCCACCCAGAAATGCCTATTCCCAAACTTGTACTTGAGATTAGCGTGTTTGTCAAACATCATGAGTGCACTTTTTCCTTTTAAATAACCCATGAAACTCGAAACACTTATCCTTGGTGGAATACTTACTAACATATGTACATGGTCTGGCATTAAGTGACCCTCGATAATTTCAACTCCTTTATAACTACACAAGCGATGAAATATTTCGCCTAAACTACTTCGATATTGATTATAGATGACTTTTCGTCTATACTTAGGGGTGAACACAATGTGATAGAACACATCCACTCTGTGTGTGATAAACTATGTGCCTTTTGTGCCATATTTTTCTCCTTTCGCTTTACAATTGGCTTGAACACCTTTATTGTATCGCGTTTGGAGTTTTTTGGGTATAACCTTCGACACGCACCCGCATAGCGGGTAGTTCTTTTGCCTCGCACCTAACGGAGCGAGACGGACTGAAAGTCACATAATAAGAATCATCAGAGGAAGGAATAGAGAAATCGTGGCTATGCAAAAATAAATATTATAGCAAGATATGTATAGCAGATAAGATGGTAGTAAGTTTTGGGGGAAATCAAACGCTAATGACAGTGTCTATCTCACAAGAATCATTTCCAGTTGACGCGGAACCCAAAAAACGATATAATAAGAAAGTTGAGAATTGATTTTCAGTTGTCTTAGTCCAGAGAAATGGCGGTGCTGCGAGCCATCTAAGCTAGAAAGTCATGCTACTCAATTTAACAATTGCATAAGAATAAGAGAATGACAAGTTCATTGAATGAAGGTGGTACCGCGGTTTTTCGCCCTTCGTGATATGAGCTTGTCTTTTGATTTTTTGGAGGTGTTGATGAAAACATTTCTTGTCAAACAAAAGTTTCGTCTTGGAGGCGAACGCTTCGCTATCAAGGATGACAGGGGAGAAATCGCCTATCAGGTGGAGGGATCTTTTTTCCAAATTCCTAAGACTTTTACCATCTATGATGCCTATGGTGAGAAAGTCAGTCAGATCAGTAAGGAAATCTTGACCCTACTTCCTCGTTTCGAGATTCAGCTTCGGGATGGCTCGAGTTTTGTTATTCGTAAGAAGTTGACCTTCTGGCGAGATAAGTATGAGTTTGATAATCTAGGTCTTCGTATCGAGGGCAATATCTGGGATTTGGCCTTCAAATTGCTGGATGATCGCGATCAGCTGATTGCGGAAATCAAGAAAGAACTCTTCCATCTGACCTCTGCTTATACCGTAACGGTTCTGGAGGACGCTTATGCAGACCTAGTCATTTCCCTCTGCGTCGCGATTGACTATGTGGAGATGCTGGAAAGCCAATCACATTAAACAAGTAAATAAGGAGACAATATGAAACAACTATCTAGTGCACAAGTACGCCAAATGTGGCTTGATTTCTGGGCGACCAAAGGTCACTCAGTAGAACCATCAGTGAGTTTGGTTCCTGTAAATGACCCAACTCTTTTGTGGATCAACTCTGGGGTAGCAACTCTTAAGAAATACTTTGATGGAACCATCATCCCTGAAAATCCACGTATTACCAATGCCCAAAAAGCCATCCGTACCAACGACATCGAAAACGTAGGGAAGACTGCACGTCACCATACCATGTTTGAAATGTTGGGGAACTTCTCTATCGGAGATTACTTCCGTGACGAAGCGATCACTTGGGCTTATGAGCTTTTGACAAGCCCAGAATGGTTTGATTTCCCAGCTGAAAAACTTTATATGACCTACTATCCAGAAGATAAAGATTCATACAACCGCTGGATTGAAGTGGGAGTGGATCCAAGTCATTTGATTCCAATCGAGGATAACTTCTGGGAAATCGGTGCAGGACCTTCTGGACCAGATACAGAAATCTTCTTTGACCGTGGAGAAGCCTTTGACCCAGAAAATATCGGTCTTCGTCTCCTTGCAGAAGATATCGAAAACGACC
>NZ_CAUQCP010000064.1:0-6576 GCF_963516575.1 uncultured Streptococcus sp. | reverse complement strand
ATTGAGCAAGACGAAGCTGTCCTCAATCATATTGTCAATCGCTTTGATATCATGGGTATCCTTGGTAACGGGGCTGATTTTACCATCCTTGAGCAAGCCAGTGTCCAGGATTGTGATATCTTTATCGCCCTGACTGAGTACGATGAAGTGAACATGATTGCAGCCGTTCTAGCCAAAAAAATGGGAGCTAAAGAGACCATCGTTCGGGTGCGGAACCCTGAATATTCTAACTCTTATTTCAAGGAAAAGAATATTCTCGGTTTTTCTCTTATCGTTAACCCTGAGCTCTTGGCTGCCCGCGCTATTGCCAATATCATTGACTTCCCCAACGCCCTCTCTGTCGAACGTTTCTTTGGTGGACGGGTCAGCTTGATGGAATTCACTGTTAAATCCTCCAGTGGTCTTTGCCAAATGCCCATTTCTGATTTTCGAAAAAAATTTGGCAATGTCATTGTCTGTGCGATAGAGAGGGATCATCAAATTATCATTCCAAGCGGTGACATGACTGTACAGGATAAAGATAGAATCTTTGTTACTGGTAACCGTGTCGATATGATGCTCTTCCATAATTATTTCAAGTCTCGTGCCGTAAAGAGTCTCCTTATTGTTGGAGCTGGTAGAATTGCCTATTATCTACTAGGTATCCTCAAAGACAGTCGTATTGATACCAAGGTTATTGAAATCAATCCCGAAATCGCTAGCTTCTTTAGCGAGAAATTTCCAAATCTTCATATCGTTCAAGGAGATGGTACTGCAAAAGATATCCTGCTGGAAGAAAGTGCTCAACACTATGATGCCGTTGCAACTCTAACAGGAGTCGATGAGGAAAATCTGATTACCTCTATGTTCCTTGACAGGGTAGGTGTACAGAAAAATATTACCAAGGTCAATCGTACCAGTCTCCTCGAGATTATCAATGCGCCTGATTTTTCAAGTATCATCACACCTAAAAGTATCGCTGTAGATACGATTATGCACTTTATTCGTGGTCGGGTTAATGCCCAGTATTCAGACCTTCAAGCCATGCACCATCTAGCCAATGGCCAAATCGAAACCCTGCAATTCCATATCAAGGAAGCCAATAAAATGACTGCCAAACCTCTTTCTCAACTCAAACTGAAAAAAGGGGTTCTTATTGCGGCCATCATTCGAAAGGGCAAGACTATTTTCCCAACTGGAGAGGATATGCTGGAAGTTGGAGACAAGCTCCTTGTAACAACTTTGTTGCCAAACATCACTAAGATTTATGACTTGATCGCGAGGTAAGAAATGAATAAAAGTATGATTCGTTACCTCCTTTCAAAGTTACTTTTGATTGAAGCTGTTCTCCTCTTGGTTCCTGTTGCGATTGCCATATACTACCATGAATCGAGCCAAGTCTTTACAGCCCTCTTTACAACGATTGGGATTCTCGTATTACTAGGTGGTTCAGGAATTTTACAAAAGCCAAAAAATCAACGGATTTACGCCAAGGAGGGAATCTTGATTGTTGCCCTCTGTTGGATCCTTTGGTCTTTCTTTGGCGGTCTCCCCTTTGTTTTTGCTGGGCAAATTCCCAGCCTTATCGATGCCTTTTTTGAAATCAGTTCTGGCTTTACAACTACTGGAGCAACTATTCTGAACGATGTTTCGGTTCTCAGCCGTTCCCTCCTCTTCTGGCGAAGTTTTACCCACTTGATTGGAGGGATGGGAGTACTTGTTTTTGCACTTGCTATTATGGATAATGCCAAGAATAGCCACCTAGAAGTGATGAAGGCTGAGGTTCCTGGTCCTGTTTTTGGTAAAGTAGTATCCAAACTAAAAAACACTGCCCAGATTCTCTATCTCCTTTATCTAGCTCTCTTCTCCCTCTTTGTCATCATCTATTATCTAGCTGGCATGCCCCTATTTGATAGTTTTATCATTGCCATGGGAACAGCAGGTACAGGAGGTTTTACAGTCTATAACGATGGAATCTCCCACTATGGTAGCTCACTGATTACCTATCTAGTTAGTATCGGAGTTTTGGTTTTTGGGGTAAATTTCAATCTCTACTACTACCTCATGCTCCGTCGCGTCAAAGCCTTCTTTGGTGACGAGGAACTTCGTGCTTACTTGGTCATCGTGCTGGTTTCTACAGGCTTGATTAGCCTTAATACCCTCTATCTCTACCCAGGATTTTCCAAGAGCTTTGAAATGGCCTTCTTCCAGGTTTCCAATATCATTACAACGACTGGTTTTGGATACGGAGATATTACCAACTGGCCCCTCTTCTCCCAGTTTATCCTTCTCTTCCTCATGGCAATCGGTGGTTCTGCTGGTTCAACCGCAGGTGGACTCAAGGTTATTCGAGGCCTCATCCTCTCAAAAATTGCCAAAAATCAAATTTTGTCAATTCTATCACCCCACCGTGTTTTGACCCTCCATGTTAATAAAACGGTGATTGACAAAGATACCCAACATAAGATTCTCAAGTACTTTGTCATCTATGCTATGATTTTGCTAGCGCTTATCTTTATTGTCAGCCTAGATAGCAATGATTTTCTGGTTGTGACCAGTGCTGTCTTTAGCTGTTTCAATAATATAGGACCTATTCTAGGAACCACTTCTAGTTTCTCAATCTTTAGTCCTATCTCAAAAATTCTCCTCTCCTTTGCAATGATTGCAGGTCGCTTGGAGATTTACCCAATCCTACTTCTCTTTATGAAGAGGACTTGGTCTAAGAGATAAAATACAACCACACCTTGTTCCATACAAAGTGTGGTGTTTTAATTTTCATACTCTTCGAAAATCTCTTCAAACCACGTCAGCTCTATCTGCAACCTCAAAGCAGTGCTTTGAGCAATCTGCGGCTAGCTTCCTAGTTTGCTCTTTGATTTTCATTGAGTATTATTTTCAAATCCCCATTGCAAGTCAACAAGTATCTTTGAATCTCGGTCAGACATTTCAGTACCTGACTTAAGAAATTTAAGAACCCCAAAAACAACCCTCAGTCGACTGACCGAGGGTTTCTTTTCATTATTCAAGAACTTGATTAGCTCAATGCGTCCAAGGCATCATCCATTGAAAGAACTTCGTGGAAGACACGTTGTGTCAATTCAGTTTTTTGTTCTGGAGTGAGGTATTTAGTGTTTACACAGTATCCAGAGATACGTACGATAACGTCTTCTCCTGACATAATCTTTTCGTAAACATCGTTCAAGTCCATAACGTTCAAGTTAACGTGTTGTCCACCGTTTTCGAAGTAACCATCAAGAATTGTTACCAAGTTATCAACTTGTTCGTCACGAGTCTTACCAAGAGCGCGAGGTGATACTTGTGTAGTCAATGAGATACCGTCAGCTGCATAACTAAAGTCAAGGCTAGAAAGTGAGTTCAAGTTTTGCAACCATCCACCTTTAGCTTTGTTAGATGGGTTAGCACCTGGTGAGAAGAATTCAAGTTTAGACAAGTTCACAGAACCATCTTCGTTGAGGTATACACCTTTGTGGACTGGTGAGTTACCAGTTTGTTTAGAGTAAGCAACGTTAGATGTGATTGTCAAAAGTGATACTGTAGCTTCTGCGTCTTTGTAAAGTTTGTGGCTACGTAGACGAGTTGTGTAAGCTTCGATCAACCATTCTGCCAATTCGTTTGAACGTGGGTCATCTTCACCCCAACGTGGGTATTCACCGATTGTTTCGTAATCGTAGATGTAGCCATTTTCATCACGGATTGGTTTAACTGTAGCGTATTTGATAGCTGACAATGTATCAACAGTGTTAGCAAATCCACAGATACCGAATCCCATGTTCGCACGTTGTTTAGTTGGCAAGAAGGCCATTTGAACTGCTTCGTAGTTGTACTTATCAGTCATGTAGTGGATGATGTTCAAAGCATCTACGTAAGTGTCAGTCAACCAGTCAAGAGATTTTTCAAAGTTAGCTTTAACTGATTCAAATTCAAGAACTTCGTCACGGATTGGTTCGATGTCAAATACTTTGTAGTCTTTGTGAACATCGTCGTAACCACCGTTCAAACCAGTAAGAAGAGCTTTCAATACGTTTACACGAGCACCGAAGTACTGGATGTTGTGGCGTTGTTCTTCATTTTCTGGGTCAAGTGGAGACACACAACATGAGATACAGCTCATTTCACCATATCCGTCTTTAGCCATTGTTGTTACACCTTCGTATTGGATAGAAGAGTGTTTGTGGCTCATGTGCATACAGTAGCGACGGAAGTTGTATGGCAATTTGTCAGTCCAAAGAACTGTCAAGTTTGGTTCTGGAGAGTTACCGATATTGTCAAGAGTGTTCAAGAAACGGTAGTCCATCTTAGTAACACGGTGACGACCGTCGTTACCCATACCAGCCATAGAAGTTGTGATGAAGGTTGGGTCACCTGAGTACAATTGGTCATAAGCTTTTGTACGAGCAAATTTAACTGTACGAAGTTTCATAACGAAATCATCAACGAATTCTTGAATTTCTGATTCAGTAAATGTACCACGAGCAAGGTCACGTTCTGCAAAGATATCCAAGACGATTGGCACACGTCCTAGAGATGTAGCAGCACCGTTGATAACACGGCAGACAGCCATGAAGGCGATGTTAACCCATTGGATTGCTTCTTTAGTGTTCATCGCTGGTTTGCGAACATCAACTCCGTAAAGGTCACCCAAGCGAACAACTTGTTGCAATGCTTGATATTGAAGGTTGATTTCTTCACGAAGACGGATTGTTTCTTCATCGATTTCTTCGATTGCGTTCCAGTCGTTTACTTTTTCTTGCATCAAGTAGTCTGCACCGTAAAGAGCAAGACGAGCGTAAACACCGATGATACGTCCGCGTGAGTATGCATCTGGAAGACCAGTTACAGTGTGTGCGTGACGAGCGCGACGGATGTTTGAAGTGTAAGCACGGAAGATACCGTCGTTAACTGTTGTTACGTATTTAGTGAAGATTTCGTGAACAGCTGGATCTGGTTCGTATCCATTTTCTTTCAAAGTAGTTTCAGCCATACGGATACCACCTTTTGGCATGAAGTTCAATTTGAAGAGTTCATCGTTTTGGATACCGTAGATAACTTCGTTTTCTTTATCGATAAATCCTGCTGGGATATCAGCGATAGATGTTGGACGAGTGTCCATTGGGAAACGAGTTTCTTCGTAGTGAGCCTTAGTTTCTTCTACAATTTTTTTGATGTGAAGTGAACGTTCTGTTGGTCCTGCAAGGAAGCTTTCGTCTCCATCGTAAGGTGTGTAGTTAGCTTGTACGAAGCGTGATACACTTGCTTTTTCTTTCCAATCTACGCCTTTGAAGCCTTCCCAAGCTTTGTCAAAAATATCTTGTGCTTCAACAACTGTTTTAACAACCATGTTAATGTCCTCTGTTTTCTTTCTAGTAACAGTCATCTGTTACATTTATGAAACTAGTATACCATACAGTAACCGATTTCAACAAGCGAAAATTCCTTATTTTTACACTTTCTTTTCTAACACAGACTAATTTCTATGCCAAACTGTATTATATTTTTGAAAAAATTAAAGCCTTTTTTCTTTTTTTCAGAAAAAAGAGTATAATAAAAGAAAATAAGCAGTAAAAAGGTGCTAGACATGTTGATTTTCCCTTTGTTAAATGATTTGTCAAGAAAAATCATCCATATTGACATGGATGCCTTTTTTGCTGCGGTGGAAATCAGAGATAATCCTAAACTCAAAGGAAAACCTGTCATTATCGGAAGCGATCCTCGGCAAACAGGTGGACGGGGAGTCGTTGCTACCTGTAGCTATGAAGCACGAGCTTTTGGTGTCCATTCTGCCATGAGTTCCAAGGAAGCTTATGAACGTTGTCCCCAGGCCGTCTTTATCTCAGGAAATTATGAGAAATACAAGACTGTGGGACTCCAGATTCGAGCTATCTTTAAGCGTTATACAAATTTGATTGAACCCATGAGCATTGACGAAGCCTATTTGGATGTAACAGAAAATAAACTCGGTATCAAGTCAGCTGTCAAAATCGCTCGCCTCATTCAAGAGGATATCTGGCAGGAACTACACCTAACTGCTTCTGCTGGCGTTTCCTACAACAAATTCTTAGCTAAAATGGCTAGCGATTATCAAAAACCACATGGTCTGACAGTGATTCTACCTGACCAAGCTGAGGATTTTCTCAAACAAATGGATATTTCCAAGTTTCATGGAGTAGGAAAAAAGACGGTAGAACGTCTTCATCAAATGGGCGTTTTTACTGGCGCTGATCTACTTGAAGTTCCTGAAATAACCCTAATAGACCGCTTTGGCAGACTGGGCTACGACCTTTATCGAAAGGCTCGTGGTATTCACAACTCTCCAGTCAAATCCAATCGCATTCGTAAATCAATCGGGAAGGAGAAAACCTATGGAAAGATTCTCCGTGCCGAGGAGGACATCAAAAAAGAGCTGACTCTCCTATCAGAAAGAGTCGCTCTCAATCTACATCAACAAGAAAAAGCTGGAAAAATTGTCATTTTGAAAATCCGCTACGAGGACTTTTCAACTCTCACTAAACGAAAAAGTCTGCCTCAAAAAACACAGGATGCTAGTCAGATAAGCCAAATAGCCCTGCAACTCTATGA
>NZ_CAUQCP010000063.1:0-7411 GCF_963516575.1 uncultured Streptococcus sp. | reverse complement strand
ACGATAAGGCGTTTCAAGTGAAGCTCAGTCGCGATACGAAGCACCATGTCAATGTTTTGGGCATTGTGGTGAGTGATAAATGGACGGGCAGCAGCACCACCAGCTTCGTTGTGAAGAACAGGTGTTTCCACTTCAAGGAAACCTTTTTGGTCAAGGTAACGACGGATTTCAGAGATGATTTTTGAACGAGTGACAAAGCGTTCAAAGCTTTCACGGTTAGAAATCAAGTCAAGGTAACGTTTACGGTAAATTGTTTCAACGTCTGTCAAACCGTGGAATTTTTCTGGCAGAGGGCGAAGAGCCTTAGACAAGTGTGTGATGTGAGTAGCCTTGATAGAGAGTTCTCCCATATCTGTACGCATGACTTCACCTTCGACACCAAGGAAGTCACCAAGGTCTGCTTTTTTGAAGATTTCGTAGTTTTCTTCACCGACAGCATCCTTACGAACGTAGATCTGGATTTGACCTTCGCGGTCTTGAAGGTGGGCAAAACCTACTTTACCTTTACCACGTTTGGTTACCAAGCGTCCTGCGATAGTAGCTGTTTCGTTTTTATCATGTAATTGTTCTTTATCGAGGTCAGCAAATTTATCTTTTAATTCTTGTGAATTTGCAGTGCGTTCAAAGCGTTTTCCGAAAGGATCGATTCCTTGTTCACGGAGCGCAGCCATTTTTTCACGGCGAACGATCTGCTGGTCATTTAGTTCTTCCATATGTTCTGTTGACATGGGATCCTCCTAGTTTTACTCAAAATTGAATACGATGAGTCATTTTTTGCGATACTCCCATTTTATCATAAATAAGCAAGAAATTCACGGATAATCTTTCAAAACTAAAAAGAACTTGACGCTAAAATCAAGTTCTGTTATTGATAGGAAGTATCATTCCAAGTATCAAGGGTAAATGTTTCAAAGTCATGGGTTTCTAGAATGGTTAGGCTGGCATTTGCTAGACCACCATCTTTACGAAGAAGTGGTTCTTTATAGCCTAGAAGAGTACGAAGACTGGCAGTAAGATTGGCGCCGTGACCGACAATTAGAATACGCTCAGCTGGACTATCTTTTAATGATTTGATAAATTGGATGGTCCGTTGTGTAGTGCTATAGAGGGATTCGGCTCCGAACATTTGAGTGTCAAACTTGGCAAGATTAGATCGGAAAGCTTGAATTTGTTGCGGGTAAATAGCTTCCAAGGTTGCGATTTTTAAACCTTCTAACTTACCCAGCTGCCATTCACGGAGGTTAGGAACACTTTCTAAAGGACAGGGGCTCTGGAGTTGACTTTGGATAATCTCAGCAGATTTGATCGCTCGAGGTAAATCACTTGAATAGATCTGATCAAAAGGAACATCCTTGAGATATTGGCCAAGTTGTTTTAAGGTTTCAATGGATTCAGGAAGAAGGGGAGAATCTCCACTAGCACCTTGAAAGCGTCCTTCTTGGTTCCAGAGGGTACGACCGTGGCGGACAAAGTAGAGTTTCATTCTTGGCTGCCCTCCAAGATATCTGCAAAGTCAGCTTTTACAAAGTTAGCCAAGTCTTGTGGAGCGACGATAATGCTGTGACCAACTTCCCCAGCAGAGACAATCATTTGATCCAAGTCTAGGGCGATTTTATCGATAAAAATGGGGTAATTGTGTTTCTGACGAATTCCGACAGGATTATTGGCTCCATGAATGTAACCAGTTGTTTTTTCCAAGTCCTTTTGTGGAATCATGCTCACTTTTTTATTGCCAGAAATTTTGGCTAGTTTCTTTTCAGACAAGTGTTGAGTGATAGGGACAATTCCGATAATCGCTCCTGTTTTGTCTCCCAAAAGAGCCAAGGTTTTGAAAATCTGATCTCGTTCATAACCTTGAGGAAGTTCTCCTTCCAGGGCATTGATTTGAATCCCCTGGTGTGGGATAGCTGCTTTAGACAGGATTTGTTCTACCAATGTTTTTTTGATTTTAACTTTTTTTGCCATTATTTATACTTGTCCTCCAATTGACTCATCCAAATACCAAGCCAGATTCCCAGTGCAAAGAAGAAGGCGATGATGACATACCCGACAAGAGAAAGGCCTGTGTATTGGATACTCTCAGCGTTTCCTGCATTTGGAATCAAAATCAAAAGGGTACTTGATAGGACGATACCGATGATGAAATGATAGACGCGTGAGTGGTAGTTGTTTAAGGCATAATCCATCAATTTTGAAAAAATGATGAGAGTTGCACCTGCCCCGATTCCAATCGGGAAGAAGGTTCCCAAGAGGTCAAAGGTTTTAAAACCAGTCAACATAGGAGCATAGAGCCCCAAAATCAAAAGTAGATTTGATGGACTAAGGCCAGGAACTAATACGCCAAGAGCCAGCAGTGCACCTGCTAGGACGAAATTAAGAAAGCTAGCGCTCAAGGTTCCAACAACAAAGTTTAAGGCATAGAGTCCTAATCCAGAAATGATAAAGGTTATCCAGAACCAAACTAAATCAATCTTGTCTCGGTCAGATTCTCGAGTTGATTCTTTGAGAAGGCTAGGAACTGTACCAATGATGGCACCCGCAAAGCTCCATAAGACAAAGACCTGATAATTTTCAAGTAGGTATTCAATCGGGTAGGAAAATAAGCCGATTCCCAGAAGCATACCAATGGCAACTGGTATAAAATACAAAACATTTTTTTTAAAGTCTTTAAAGGGATGGGCCAGAAAGCCAATCATCCGTTCATAAATTCCTAAAATTGCTGCTAGAACCCCTCCAGAAATTCCCGGTAGGATAAATCCAAGAGCAATGACAATCCCTTTAATAAGGCGTGCTAACCATGAGAGCATATATTTCCTCCAACTATTTCAATTTCAAAAACTCCTTACTATATTGTATCACAATCTATAATAAAAAGAAAAAGCAAATGCTAAACAAATGCTTTTAAGGTTTTAAAAAGAGTTTTCTAAAGGTTTCTTCTTTGTTTTTTAAGGAAGAGATGACGTTGATATCCAAATCGTGATCAAAGCCAGCAATTTTTCCTTTAGATGTGTACTGGTGAATATCATAATCTAAGTCCGTATTAGGTTTGCTTTCGAAAAATCCAGTATTTGATCCATAGGAAGGAATCCAAACAGACGTAAACTTGTCTGTATCAATACTGTGTTCTTCCATGAAGTAGACCCCAACGTAGATTCCGATGTTTTTAGCACCTAGGGATTCTAGCTTTGCCCGAAAGGCTTCAACCCCCTCGTTCATATTGGACATGGTTTTGTCTTCCACGTCTAGCCAATAGTAACTAGGAGTGTATGGTGAAGAGGCGTTATAAAATACTTCGGCAGCCTTTTCCATTTCTTGGACACTTTTTCCAGCTACAAAGGCATAGACCCCAACGGGTACATTTCGTTTTTGAAACTCGGTAATATGGGTCTTAAAGGCCTTATCTATCCCATTGACAAAGGAAGCATCGTTTTCTTTTAAAGACTGAGCGCCACTATGGACGCGAACGATAGCTCCAGAAATATTTTGGGAGAGAGTATCGTAATTAATTTCCTCAGGACGTTGCCAACCAGAAACATCAATTACTGGTTTATCTATATTATGTAGTGCTTGTGTCTGTACTTGGGCGATATTGGATTTTGTTTTTACAGGATGGTCCTCAAAACGAGGGCGATTCAGGATTAAAATGAAAATCATAATCCCAAAAAAACCAAATAAAATAAGCGGATTAATTTTCTTTCTCATATCTCATAATTTTACCTTAAAAATGGGAAAAAATCAAAAAAAACACTCAAAAAATGGGTTAATAAAGCACTTTAGAGCATTTTTTCATTCAAGGGCGCGGAATGATTTGAAATATGGTATAATAAAAGGGAATTTCTAGAGAAAAGAGAAGATTATGTCAAATTATGCCATTATTTTAGCAGCGGGTAAAGGGACTCGCATGAAATCGGATTTGCCAAAAGTGTTGCACAAGGTTGCAGGTATTTCAATGCTGGAACATGTTTTCCGTAGTGTGGGAGCTATCCAACCTGAAAAGACAGTAACAGTTGTCGGACACAAGGCAGAATTGGTTGAAGAGGTCTTGGCTGAACAGACAGAATTTGTGACTCAATCTGAACAGTTAGGAACTGGTCATGCGGTTATGATGACAGAGCCTATCTTAGAAGGTTTGTCAGGTCACACCTTGGTCATCGCAGGAGATACTCCTTTAATCACTGGTGAAAGCTTGAAAAACTTGATTGATTTCCACATCAATCATAAAAATGTGGCCACTATCTTGACTGCTGAAACAGATAATCCTTTTGGCTATGGACGAATTGTTCGTAATGACAATGCTGAGGTTCTTCGCATTGTTGAGCAGAAGGATGCTACAGATTTTGAAAAGCAAATCAAGGAAATCAATACTGGAACTTACGTCTTTGACAACGAGCGTTTGTTTGAGGCTTTGAAAAATATCAATACCAATAACGCTCAAGGCGAATACTACATAACTGATGTCATTGGCATTTTCCGTGAAGCTGGTGAAAAAGTTGGCGCTTATACTTTGAAAGATTTTGATGAAAGTCTTGGAGTAAATGACCGCGTGGCTCTTGCGACTGCTGAGTCGGTTATGCGTCGTCGCATCAATCATCAGCACATGGTCAATGGGGTCAGTTTTGTCAATCCAGAAGCAGCTTATATCGATATTGATGTGGAGATTGCTCCTGAAGTTCAAATCGAAGCCAATGTTACCTTGAAGGGGCAAACGAAAATTGGTGCTGAGACTGTTTTGACAAACGGTACTTATGTAGTGGACAGCACTATTGGAGCAGGAGCTGTCATTACAAATTCTATGATTGAGGAAAGCAGTGTTGCAGATGGCGTAACGGTCGGACCTTATGCCCACATTCGTCCAGGTTCAAGTCTGGGTGCCCAAGTTCATATTGGTAATTTTGTTGAGGTGAAAGGTTCTTCAATCGGTGAGAATACCAAGGCTGGTCATTTGACTTATATCGGAAACTGTGAAGTGGGTAGCAAGGTTAATTTTGGTGCAGGAACCATTACAGTCAACTATGATGGCAAAAACAAATACAAGACAGTTATCGGTAACAATGTCTTCGTTGGTTCAAATTCAACCATTATTGCGCCAGTTGAGTTAGGTGACAATTCCCTCGTTGGTGCTGGTTCAACTATTACTAAAGACGTGCCGGCAGATGCGATTGCGATTGGTCGTGGTCGTCAGGTCAACAAAGATGAATATGCGACTCACCTCCCTCATCATCCTAATAATCAGTAGGAGTCTGTCATGGAATTTGAAGAAAAAACGCTTAGCCGAAAAGAAATCTATCAAGGACCGATTTTTAAACTGGTCCAAGATCAGGTTGAATTACCAGAAGGCAAGGGAACTGCCCAACGTGATTTGATTTTCCACAATGGAGCTGTCTGTGTTTTAGCTGTAACGGATGAGCAAAAACTCATCTTGGTCAAGCAATACCGTAAAGCCATTGAGGCAGTCTCTTACGAAATTCCAGCCGGAAAATTGGAAGTAGGAGAAAATACAGACCCTGTCGCTGCTGCCCTGCGTGAATTAGAGGAAGAAACAGCCTATACAGGGAAGTTAGAACTCTTGTACGATTTTTATTCAGCTATTGGCTTTTGTAATGAGAAGTTAAAACTATACCTAGCTAGCGATTTGACAAAGGTGGAAAATCCGCGCCCGCAGGATGAGGATGAAACCTTAGAAGTCCTTGAAGTGAGCCTAGAAGAAGCCAAGGAATTGATCCAATCAGGTCATATCTGTGATGCTAAGACAATTATGGCTGTTCAGTATTGGGAATTGAACAAAAAATAGAGGAGGTCAGTATGGGTAAACCTTTATTAACAGATGAAATAATCGAAAGAGCTAATAGAGGAGAAAAAATTTCAGGTCCCCCTTTGCTAGATGATGAGGAGACTAAGATTTTACCAACCTCTTCTTCCCGTTTTGGTTATGCCAATCCTAAGGATCATGGTTTTAGCCAGGAAACCTTGAAGATTCAGGTCGAACCGTCTATTCATAAAAGCCGTCGCATTGAAAATACCAAGAGAAATGTCTTCAATTCTAAGTTGAATAAAATCTTATTCGCGGTCATCTTTCTCTTGATTTTGCTTGTCTTAGCAATGAAACTTTTGTAATAGAAAAGGAATTGAAATGAAAATAGGAATTATTGCGGCTATGCCAGAAGAACTGGCGTATCTGGTCCAGCATTTAGACAATGCCCAGGAGCAAGTTGTTTTAGGGAATACCTATCATACAGGAACCATTGCCTCTCATGAAGTCGTTCTTGTAGAAAGTGGAATTGGTAAGGTCATGTCTGCTATGAGTGTGGCTATTTTGGCTGATCATTTCCAAGTGGATGCTCTAATTAACACAGGATCAGCTGGGGCAGTAGCAGAAGGTATTGCTGTTGGGGATGTCGTGATTTCTGACAAATTAGCCTATCATGATGTGGATGTCACAGCTTTTGGCTACGCTTATGGACAAATGGCGCAACAACCGCTTTATTTCGAATCAGATAAAACTTTTATTGCTCAAATCCAAGAGAGTTTATCTCAATTGGACCAGAACTGGCATCTTGGTTTGATTGCTACAGGAGATAGTTTTGTTGCAGGAAATGATAAGATAGAAGCGATTAAGTCCCATTTCCCAGAAGTTTTAGCCGTTGAGATGGAGGGGGCAGCTATTGCTCAGGCAGCACATACTCTTAATCTTCCAGTCTTAGTCATCCGAGCTATGAGTGATAATGCCAATCATGAAGCAAACATCTCTTTTGATGAGTTTATTATCGAAGCTGGACGTCGCTCTGCCCAAGTCTTATTAGCCTTTTTGAAGGCCTTAAATTAAGCGAAAATTTGACAGTTTTTCTAGCTTATGATAAGATTTAAATAAAGAAAAGCTAGAAAACGTTTCAGAGGATATTATGAGTATTGAAATGACCGTCAGTGAGATTGCAGAGGTCTTAGGATTATCTCGCCAAGCAATCAATAACCGTGTCAAAGAATTACCAGAAGAAGACACAGATAAAAATGACAAAGGGGTAACAGTTGTTACCAGAAGTGGCTTGATTAAGCTAGAAGAAATCTATAAAAAAACGATTTTTGAAGATGAGCCTGTCAGTGAAGATGTCAAGCAGCGTGAACTGATGGAGATTCTGGTTGATGAGAAGAATGCAGAAATTCTTCGTCTCTATGAACAATTAAAAGCCAAGGATCGTCAGTTATCAGAAAAAGACGAGCAGATGCGTATCAAAGACCGTCAGATTGCTGAGAAAGACAAACAACTTGATCAGCAGCAACAATTGACCCTTCAAGCCATGAAGGATCAAGAAAATCTTAAGCTAGAGCTGGACCAAGCAAAAGAAGAAGTCCAATCAACTAAGAAAGGCTTTTTTGCTCGTTTATTTGGAGGATAATCAAGGAGCTGTTTAGGTTA
>NZ_CAUQCP010000062.1:0-7613 GCF_963516575.1 uncultured Streptococcus sp. | reverse complement strand
CCTCAGACCCTTATTGGGGCGAAAAAATTGCTAGTGTGATGATGAAAATCAATGAAAAACTAGGTGGCAAAGATTAGTCCTAATACTTGGATATGATTTGAGTATAATACTCAATGAAAATCAAAGAGCAAACTAGGAAACTAGCCGCAGGTTGCTCAAAACACTGTTTTGAGGTTGTAGATAAGACTGACGAAGTCAGTCACATATATACGGCAAGGCGACATTGACACGGTTTGAAGAGATTTTCGAAGAGTATAAGCTAAAAATCCTGATTTCAAGTCGAATCAGGATTTTTTCATGGATGCGATTTTTTCTGGGTCTGGTGTGACGCGGAGGGTCTTTTGTCCTGTGTAAGTGACAAAGCCGGGTTTGCCACCAGTTGGTTTGTTGAGTTTCTTGACTTCAATCATATCTACCTGGACCAGATTTGACAGGCGACCTTGAGAGAAGTAGGCGGCTAGTTCTGCCGCGTCTGTCTTGACTTCATCAGATGGGTCAAGATTGCCTGAGATGACAACATGGCTTCCAGGAATGTCCTTGGCATGGAACCAAAGTTCCTCCTTGCGGGCCATTTTAAAGGTCAATTCCTCATTTTGCAGGTTATTGCGTCCGACATAGATGATGGTCTTGCCATCGCTTGCTAGATATTGTTCTGGCTTTTTGCGCTTCTGGATTTTCTCCCGTTGTCTTCTGCGGATAAAACCAGTTTGAATCAATTCTTCACGGATTTCAGCGATTTCTTCCAATCCAGCTTGGTTGAGAACAGTTTCCACACTTTCCAAATAGAGAATGGTTGCCTTGGTTTCTTCAATCAAATCAGTCAAGTATTTGACAGCTTCTTTGAGTTTCTGATACCGTTTAAAATAGCGTTGGGCATTCTGGTTGGGAGTCAGAGACTTATCAAGCGCAATGGTGATAGGTTGGTTGGTGTAGTAGTTGTCTAGGATAACCTGGTCTTGGTCGTTAGGCACTTGATGGAGGAAGGTTGTCAGCAATTCTCCTTTTTGGCGAAATTCTTCAGCATTGTCTGTTGCTAGTAATTCTTTTTCCTGTTTTTTGAGTTTATGGCGATTTTTTTGAAGTTCATTTTCAACACGACGAATGAGTTCACTGGCTTGCTGTTTGACACGGTCTCGCTCAGCCTTATCCTTATAGTAGGTGTCCAACAAATCAGAAAGACTGGCAAAAGGCTCTCCCACCTGATTTGCAAAAGGAATTGGACTGAAGGAAGTCTCAGTCAAACATGGCTTGGTTTCTTGATTGAAAAAATTTCGGAAAGTAGATAATTTATCACTAACCAGAATGTTTTCCAATTCATTTGCCGTATCGCGTCCCAGACCTTGAAAGAGGCTTTGAAGGTTTTTAGCTGTTGTTTCCTGAGTTTGCAGGATTTCAAAGAGTTTTTCATCCTTGATTGTGAAAGGGTTGAGCGATTCCGTACTTGGCGGAGCGATATAGGTCGACCCAGGCAGCAAGGTACGGTAGCTATTTTGTGAAAAACCGACGTGTTTAATGACTTCGAGGATTTTATAGCTGCTTTTATCAACCAGTAGAATATTACTGTGTTTCCCCATGATTTCGATAATCAATGTAGCCTGAATATGGTCTCCAATCTCGTTTTTATTGGAAACTGTCATTTCCACAATACGGTCATTTTCCACTTGCTCAATTGACTCAATCAAGGCTCCCTGCAAATACTTTCTTAAAACCATGATAAAGGTAGAAGGTTGGGCTGGATTTTCAAAAGTCGTTTGGGTCAGCTGAATGCGTCCAAAAACAGGATGGGCAGAAAGAAGCAGGCGATGGCTTTGGCGATTGCTACGGATTTGCAAGACCAACTCTTGTTCAAAAGGTTGATTGATTTTCTGAATGCGACCATTCACTAACTCTCTTCGCAATTCCTCAACCATGTGGTGTAAAAAAAATCCGTCAAATGACATCGTTCTCTCCTTGTGATTGTATTCCATAGTATTATATCAAAAAGGTAGAATAAAATCATGGAAATGTGGTATAATAAAGCCAAGTAAAGAGAAACGAGAAGCACATGTATATTGAAATGGTAGATGAAACTGGTCAAGTTTCAAAAGAAATGTTGCAACAAACCCAAGAAATTTTGGAATTTGCAGCCCAAAAATTAGGAAAAGAAGACAAGGAGATGGCAGTCACTTTTGTGACCAATGAGCGTAGTCATGAACTCAATCTGGAGTACCGTGACACGGACCGTCCGACAGATGTTATCAGCCTTGAATATAAACCAGAGTTGGAAATTTCCTTTGACGAAGAGGATTTGCTTGAAAATCCAGAATTGGCAGAGATGATGTCTGAGTTTGATGCCTATATTGGGGAACTGTTCATCTCTATTGATAAGGCACATGAGCAGGCCGAGGAATATGGCCATAGCTTTGAGCGTGAGATGGGTTTCTTGGCAGTACACGGCTTTTTACATATCAACGGCTATGATCACTACACTCCAGAAGAAGAAGCGGAGATGTTCGGTTTACAAGAAGAAATTTTGACAGCCTATGGACTCACAAGACAATAAACGAAAATGGAAAAATCGTGACCTGATATCCAGTTTAGAATTTGCTCTCACAGGGATTTTTACTGCTATCAAGGAAGAACGCAATATGCGAAAACATGCAGTGACGGCTCTAGTAGTCATCCTTGCAGGTTTTGTTTTTCAGGTGTCACGAATCGAATGGCTCTTTCTCCTATTGAGCATTTTCTTGGTAGTAGCTTTTGAAATTATCAATTCTGCTATTGAAAATGTGGTGGATTTAGCCAGTCACTATCACTTTTCCATGCTGGCTAAAAATGCCAAGGATATGGCGGCTGGCGCGGTATTAGTGGTCTCTCTTTTCGCAGCCTTAACAGGCGCATTGATTTTTCTCCCACGAATCTGGGATTTGTTATTTTAAACAGTAAGAGGAAATTATGACTTTTAAATCAGGCTTTGTAGCCATTTTAGGACGTCCCAACGTTGGGAAGTCAACCTTTTTAAATCACGTTATGGGGCAAAAGATTGCCATCATGAGTGATAAGGCGCAAACAACGCGCAATAAAATCATGGGAATTTACACGACTGATAAGGAACAAATTGTCTTTATCGACACGCCAGGGATTCACAAGCCTAAAACAGCCCTTGGAGATTTCATGGTTGAGTCTGCTTACAGCACCCTTCGTGAAGTGGACACCGTTCTTTTCATGGTGCCTGCTGATGAAGCGCGTGGTAAGGGGGACGATATGATTATCGAGCGTCTCAAGGCTGCCAAGGTTCCTGTGATTTTGGTGGTGAACAAGATTGATAAGGTTCATCCAGACCAGCTCTTGTCTCAGATTGATGACTTCCGTAACCAAATGGACTTCAAGGAAATTGTTCCAATCTCAGCTCTTCAGGGAAATAACGTCTCTCGTCTAGTGGATATTTTGAGTGAAAATTTGGACGAAGGATTCCAGTATTTCCCATCTGATCAAATCACAGACCATCCAGAGCGCTTCTTAGTATCAGAAATGGTTCGCGAGAAAGTTTTGCACCTAACACGCGAAGAAATTCCTCACTCAGTTGCTGTGGTTGTTGACTCTATGAAACGAGACGAAGAGACAGACAAGGTTCATATCCGTGCAACCATCATGGTCGAGCGCGATAGTCAAAAAGGGATTATCATCGGTAAAGGTGGCGCTATGCTTAAGAAAATTGGTAGCATGGCCCGTCGTGATATCGAGCTCATGCTAGGAGACAAGGTCTTCCTAGAAACTTGGGTCAAGGTTAAGAAAAACTGGCGTGATAAAAAACTAGATTTGGCTGACTTTGGCTATAATGAAAAAGAATACTAAGTAGAGGTGGGCTCATGCCTGCTTCTTGTTTTTACAGAAGGAGGACTTATGCCTGAATTACCAGAGGTTGAAACTGTTCGCCGTGGCTTAGAAAAATTGATTCTGGGTAAGAGGATTTCGAGTATAGAAATTCGTTATCCCAAGATGATTAAAACGGATTTGGACCAATTTCAAAAGGAAGTGCCTGGTCAAGTTGTTGATTCAATGGGACGGCGTGGAAAATACTTGCTTTTTTACTTGACAGACAAGGTCTTGATTTCCCATTTGCGCATGGAGGGTAAGTATTTTTACTATCCAGACCAGGTTCCTGAACGCAAGCATGCCCATGTTTTCTTCCAGTTTGCGGATGGTGGCACGCTTGTTTATGAGGATGTTCGCAAGTTTGGTACTATGGAACTCTTGGCTCCTGACCTTTTAGACGCCTACTTTATTTCTAAAAAATTAGGTCCTGAACCAAGCGAACAAGACTTTGATTTACAGGTCTTTCAAGTAGCTCTATCTAAGTCTAAAAAACCTATCAAATCACATCTCCTAGACCAGACTTTGGTAGCTGGACTTGGCAATATCTATGTGGATGAGGTTCTCTGGCGTGCTCAGGTTCATCCAGCTAGACCTTCCCAGACTTTGACAGCAGAAGAAGCGACTGCTATTCATGACCAGACCATTGCTGTATTGGGACAGGCTGTTGAAAAAGGTGGGTCTACCATTCGGACCTATACCAATGCCTTTGGGGAAGATGGAACCATGCAGGATTTTCATCAGGTCTATGACAAGGCTGGTCAAGAATGTTCACGTTGTGGCACCATCATTGAGAAAATCCAACTAGGTGGACGAGGCACCCATTTTTGTCCTCAGTGCCAAAGGAGGAATTGATGGGAAAAATCATTGGAATCACTGGGGGAATTGCCTCTGGTAAGTCAACTGTGACAAATTTTCTAAGACAGCAAGGCTTTCAAGTGGTGGATGCTGACGCAGTCGTCCACCAACTACAGAAACCTGGCGGTCGTCTGTTTCAGGCTCTAGTCCAGCATTTTGGGCAAGAAATCATCCTTGAAAATGGAGAACTCAATCGACCTCTCCTAGCTAGTCTCATCTTTTCAAATCCTGAAGAACGAGAATGGTCTAAGCAAATCCAAGGAGAGATTATCCGTGAGGAATTAGCTACATTAAGAGACCAATTGGCTCAGACAGAAGAGATTTTCTTCATGGATATTCCCCTACTTTTTGAGCAGTCCTACAGCGCTTGGTTTGATGAGACTTGGTTGGTCTATGTGGACCGAGATATCCAAGTAGAACGTTTAATGAAAAGAGACCACTTGTCCAAAGATGAAGCTGAGTCTCGTCTGGCAGCCCAGTGGCCTTTAGAAAAAAAGAAACATTTGGCCAGCCATGTTTTAAACAACAATGGGAATCAGGACCAGCTTCTTACTCAGGTGTTCTCCCTGCTTGAGGGAGGTAGGCAAGATGACAGAGATTAACTGGAAGGATAATCTGCGCATTGCCTGGTTTGGTAATTTTCTGACAGGAGCCAGTATTTCCTTAGTTGTGCCTTTTATGCCCATCTTTGTGGAAAATCTAGGTGTAGGGAGTGAGCAAGTCGCTTTTTATGCAGGCTTAGCTATTTCTGTCTCTGCCATTTCTGCGGCGCTCTTTTCTCCTATCTGGGGTATTCTTGCTGATAAATACGGTCGAAAACCCATGATGATTCGTGCTGGTCTGGCCATGACTATCACTATGGGAGGCTTGGCCTTTGTGCCAAATATCTATTGGTTAATCTTTCTTCGGTTATTAAACGGTGTATTTGCGGGTTTTGTTCCTAATGCCACAGCTTTGATAGCCAGTCAAGTTCCCAAGGAGAAATCAGGCTCTGCCTTAGGTACTTTGTCTACAGGCGTAGTTGCAGGTACTCTAACTGGTCCCTTTATCGGGGGCTTTATCGCAGAATTATTTGGCATCCGTACTGTTTTCTTACTGGTTGGTAGTTTTCTATTCTTAGCTGCTATTTTGACTATTTGCTTTATCAAGGAAGATTTTCAACCAGTAGCCAAGGAAAAGGCCATCCCAACAAAGGAATTATTTACATCAGTTAAATATCCCTATCTTTTGATCAACCTCTTTCTGACCAGTTTTGTCATTCAATTTTCAGCCCAATCAATCGGCCCTATTTTGGCTCTTTATGTACGCGACTTAGGGCAGACAGAGAATCTTCTTTTTGTATCTGGTTTGATTGTATCCAGTATGGGCTTTTCCAGTATGATGAGTGCAGGAGTCATGGGAAAGCTAGGTGACAGGGTGGGCAATCATCGTCTCTTGGTTGCAGCCCAGTTTTATTCAGTTATCATCTATCTCCTCTGTGCCAATGCTTCTAGCCCCCTTCAACTAGGACTCTATCGTTTACTCTTTGGCTTGGGAACCGGTGCCTTGATTCCCGGAGTTAATGCTCTTCTCAGCAAGATGACGCCCAAAGCCGGTATTTCGAGGGTCTTTGCCTTCAATCAGGTATTCTTTTATCTGGGAGGTGTCGTTGGTCCCATGGCAGGTTCTGCAGTAGCAGGTCAATTTGGCTACCATGCAGTCTTCTATGCGACAAGCCTTTGTGTTGCCTTTAGTTGTCTCTTTAACCTTCTTCAATTTCGAACATTATTAAAAGTAAAGGAAATATAGTGCGAGTAAAAATTAATCTCAAATGCTCCTCTTGTGGCAGTATCAATTACCTAACCAGTAAAAATTCCAAAACCCATCCCGACAAGATTGAGGTTTTAAAGTATTGTCCCAAGGAAAGAAAAGTAACCCTACATCTTGAATCTAAGTAGATTTTATGGTAAAATAATAGGGATTTTAAGGAGTTTGATATGTATAACCTATTATTAACCATTTTATTAGTATTATCTGTTGTGATTGTGATTGCGATTTTCATGCAACCAACTAAAAACCAATCCAGCAATGTATTTGATGCCAGCTCAGGTGATTTGTTTGAACGCAGTAAAGCACGCGGTTTCGAAGCTGTAATGCAGCGTTTGACAGGGATTTTAGTCTTTTTCTGGCTAGCCATTGCCTTAGCATTGACGGTATTATCAAGTAGATAAGAAAATAATGGGCAGGACTAGGTCTTTGCCTCTTTTTATTTTTAAAGGATGTTTGAGAAGGTTTTACAGTAAAAGAAAATTAAAAATCTAGAAAGAAAATATGAAAGATAGAATAAAAGAATATTTGCAAGACAAGGGAAAGGTGACGGTCAATGACTTGGCTCAGGCTTTGGGAAAAGATGGGTCCAAAGATTTTCGTGAGTTGATTAAAACCTTGTCCCTAATGGAAAGAAAGCACCAGATTCGCTTTGAAGAAGATGGTAGTCTGACATTAGAAATTAAGAAAAAACATGAGATTACTCTTAAGGGGATTTTTCATGCTCATAAAAATGGATTTGGCTTTGTTAGTCTGGAAGGCGAAGAGGACGACCTTTTTGTAGGAAAAAACGATGTCAACTATGCTATTGATGGTGATACCGTTGAGGTCGTCATCAAGAAAGTCGCTGACCGCAATAAGGGAACAGCAGCCGAAGCTAAAATTATCGATATCTTAGAACACAGTCTGACAACCGTAGTCGGTCAAATCGTTTTAGATCAGGAAAAGCCTAAGTATGCTGGCTACATTCGTTCGAAAAATCAGAAAATTAGTCAACCCATCTATGTTAAGAAACCAGCCCTTAAACTCGAGGGAACTGAAGTTCTCAAGGTCTTTATCGATAAATACCCAAGCAAGAAACATGATTTCTTTGTCGC
>NZ_CAUQCP010000061.1:0-7783 GCF_963516575.1 uncultured Streptococcus sp. | reverse complement strand
TTTTAAATCAAAGAGATGCTCTGCCACGACCCCTGTCAAAAGTTCCAAGGATGCTGAAGAAGACAAACCAGCACCATTTGGGATATTCCCATAAACATAAAAATCAAAACCTTTGTCAATCACGTGCCCAGCTTCTTGCAAGAAATAAAGGACACCTTTTGGATAATTGGTCCAATTGTGCTTTTTTTCAAACTTGAGGTCAGCTAAAGGTACTTCGATAATGCCCTTGTCCTCAAAGTTAGCTGAGTAGAAACGTAAAACTTGGTCGTCACGCTTGCGAGCTGCACCATAAGTTCCCAAGGAAATAGCAGCAGGAAAAACGTGCCCGCCATTGTAGTCTGTGTGTTCACCAATCAAATTGATACGACCTGGTGAAAAGAATGTTTGGTCTGCTTCTTGACCAAAAACGGCAAGAAAGTCTTTACGAAGTGCTTCTGCAGTAAGATGTTGTGACATATGAATTCTCCTTTGACTGTCCGTTAAGTCACCTTAACGTGTAATCGTTTTCTTCTATTGTATCCAAGGGATTTCCCAAGGTCAATCCTTTTTACTAAAATTTTACTAAACTATCAGTAAAAAGCAGAAAAATATGATATACTAACCTAATCAAGGAGGATTTATGGCTACCTTAAAAGACATTGCACAGCTAGCCTCTGTCTCTATCGCGACCGTATCCCGTGTCCTCAACCGCGACCAGAGCCTATCTGTTACAGAAGAAACCAGGCACCGTATTTTAACCGTTGCTGAAGAGCTGGGCTACACCAAGCATCTCAAGACAGGCGAGTCCCACAAGCCCAAGCAAAAGATTGCCATTATCCAATGGGTCAGTGAACAAGGGGAGCTAGACGATCTCTACTACTACCAGATTCGCCTAGGCATCGAAAAAAGAGCCCAAGAGCTGGACTATGATATCTTGCGCTATTTTAATGACCATCCTTTTACCCTAAGCGAGGAAGTGATTGGGATTCTCTGCATCGGAAAATTTAGTCGAGCTCAGATTTCCGCCTTTGAGGAATACCAAAAGCCCCTTGTCTTTCTAGACAGTGATACTCTTTCACTAGGACATACCTGCATTATCACGGACTTTTATACTGCCATGAAACAGGTTGTCGATTATTTCCTCAGCCAAGGAATGAACCGTATCGGGATTCTAACAGGTCTTGAAGAAACAACCGACCAAGAAGAAATCATCCAAGATAAGCGACTTGAAAACTTTAGAAGCTACAGTCAAGCAAAAGGAATCTATCATGATGAACTGGTCTTTCAAGGAAGATTTACCGCCCAGTCTGGCTATGACTTGATGAAGGAGGCCATTCAAAGCTTAGGAGACCAACTCCCGACAGCATTTTTCGCAGCCAGCGATAGTTTAGCCATTGGTGCCCTCCGTGCCCTCCAAGAAGCTGGAATCAGCCTACCAGACCGTGTCAGTCTTATTTCCTTTAACGACACTAGTCTGACCAAGCAGGTCTATCCTCCTCTCTCTAGCATCACCGTTTATACCGAAGAAATGGGCAGAGCAGGTATGGATATTCTTAATAAGGAAGTACTCCACGGTCGCAAAATCCCTAGCCTGACCATGCTGGGTACCAGACTGACTCTGAGAGAGAGTACAAGGAATGATTAGAATTACAAAACGACCTCTAGCAAGGCTGTTTCTCTTATAATCTCTATGATTCCGCTCCAACTCACACCTTTCGCTTATGTGCTTGGTGACTTTCTAGGTCAACATCAACTTCAATGGTAATATTTTGAAAGCCACAATCTTTGAGGAAAATTCGAATAGATTCTTTACAAGTTTCCATATGCTCCATCTCTTTTAAACAAACATGGACAATGGCATTTTTTTCCAAACCATCCATAGTCCAGAGATTAAGCTGATTGATACTAGCGACATGATCCAATTCTGCTAAATCCGTCTTGATCTTCTGGATATCTACTCCTTCTGGCACTGCATCGAGGAATATCTTGAGCGTGCTCCAAAAACGTGGAAGGGCTTTTGACAGAATAAAGAAGGAAATAGCAAGAGACAAGAGCGGATCCAAGATATACCAATCGGTAAATCGAAGAACAATGGCCATCAGGATGACAGCCACCCAACCCAAGGTATCTTCCAGAAAGTGCAGGCTGAGAATGGATTCGTTCTTGGTTTGTCCTTTGCGAATGACGAGACTCGCTAGCACATTGATAGTAATCGCAATAATTCCTAACCAGAAAATCCCCTCATCATTGACCGATTGTGGATGAAAGATTTTCGCTATATTTTCCAAAATCACTAGGATGGATCCTGTGATAAGAATCACAGCAGTCACCAGGGCCCCTAAAAGACTAAATCGCTTGTAACCCAAGGTGTAATGCCTATCTTCTTCACGATTGGAGATTGTTTCTAGAAGGGCTGATATGCCAATGGCTATAGCATCTCCCAAGTCATGAACAGAATCAGCGAGAACGGCACTCGAACCAAATATTCCTCCTGCGATAAACTCAACAATAGCATAGCTTAAATTTAAGAAAAAAGCTACCCAAACAGTATATTTTGCCTTCATCTTTCTCATTCCTTTGTTATAATAAATTTATGAACACCTTGTTCATTATCATTATCCACTAAAATTCAAAGAAAGGATAGAAGCAAAACGTCAGCTTTATTCAGTTCTGAACAATTTGCCTCAAGTGTCCATATGACTAACATTGACCGCCGTATCAGCAAAACCAAAAAAGCCATCTATCAAGCTTTTCTACAACTTTTGAACGATAAGGGGTACGAAGCCACTACAGTTCAGGATATCATTGATCTCGCAGATGTAGGACGTTCCACCTTTTACTGTCACTATGAGAGTAAGGAACTACTTCTGGACGAGCTTTGCCGCCATCTCTTCCATCACCTCTTTGAAAGAAAGCAATCCGTTTCTACCGTGGACTATCTCGCCCACCTCTTTCTGCATTTTCAGAAAAACCAAGACCATATCACCAGTCTGCTATTTTCCAAAAATGACTACTTCCTCCGTCAACTCCATAAAGAGCTAGAACACCATGTCTATTCCGTGATGGCTGATGATTTAAAAGAATCTCACCCGAGTCTGCCTACTCCTTACCTCCAACACTTAATCGTATCCAACTTTATCGAGACATTGACCTGGTGGCTCAAAAAAGGGCAAGATTTCACAGAACAGGAAGTTGTCCAATTTTATCTAGACCTTCTCATTCCTAAAAATTGAATACAGATTAAAGCTCGGTTGCCTTATTTCTAGGCTACTGAGTTTCTTATCTTTTCAATAATCAAAAAGCCCAGACGACATTGTCTGAGCGTTCTTCTATATAATCGTTTAAGCAAGTTGAGTTTAACTTTTCAAGCTATTTCTTCAACAAACCTTGTTCTTGTAGAAACTCCTTGGCTACTTGTTCTGCTGACTTGCCTTCAACACCGACTTGGTAGTTGAGCTGGCTCATCTGGCTTTCAGTAATTTTACCAGCCAATTTATTGAGAACTGTTTCCAACTCTGGGTGTTTCTTGAGAAGAGCTTCTTTCATGAGTGGAGCCCCTTGATAAGGTGGGAAGAGTTGCTTGTCATCTTCCAATACCTGTAAATCATAACGCTCCAATTCCGCATCAGTCGAATAGGCGTCCGTAATTTGAATATCGCCTGACTGAATTGCCTGATAGCGAAGGGCTGGTTCCATGGTCGCCACATTGAGATTGAGACCATACATTGACTGCAAGCCCTTATTTCCATCTTCACGGTCATTAAACTCAAGTGTAAAGCCTGCCTTCAATTGCCCTTCCACTTTTTTCAAGTCCGAAATGGTCTTCAAGCCGTATTCCTGAGCAATCTTTTTCGGAACAGCTACAGCGTAGGTATTTTGATAAGACATGGGTTTGAGATAGGCTAGATGATCCTGTTTGGCAATGCCATCACGCGCCACATTATAAACCTGCTCTGGCTCATGACTCACTTTAGGTGATGGTTGCAGCAAACTTTCAGTCACCGTACCGGTAAATTCAGGATAGATGTCAATATCACCTTTTTTCAAAGCTTCATAGAGGAAGCTTGTTTTCCCAAAATTTGGTTTAACAGTCGCAGTCATACTGGTATTTTCTTCAATCAGCAATTTATACATATTGGCCAAAATTTCTGGTTCTGGACCCAATTTCCCAGCAATAACCAAGTTTTCTTTCTCATTTTGAGCCAAGAGGGCTGGACTATAAGACAAACCAAGCAATATTGTCACCAAGGCAAAACCAGAAAAAATCGTCCGTAATTTTGCCTTTTCCATCACTTTTAGTAGGAAGTTAAAGGCAATAGCAAGCACTGCAGAAGAGAGGGCCCCAATCAAAATCAGACTGGCATTATTACGGTCAATTCCCAAAAGGATAAAGGACCCCAGTCCTCCCGCCCCAATCAAGGCCGCCAAAGTTGCCGTACCGATAATTAAGACCGCTGCCGTCCGAATCCCAGACATGATAACAGGCATAGCAAGTGGAATTTCAAACTTCTTGAGACGTTCCCACCTAGTCATCCCAAAGGCAATCCCAGCTTCTTGCAGGCTCGGATCAATTCCCTTTAGCCCAGTGATGGTATTTTGCAAAATCGGAAAAATCGCATAAATCACTAGAGCTGTCAATGCTGGTAAAGTCCCAATTCCCATCAAAGGAATAAAGAGCCCCAACAAGGCCAGAGACGGGATGGTCTGGAAAATCCCTGCAATCTGCAAAACCCAATCCGCCAACTTCTCATGATAGCGAAGATAAACAGCCAAGGGAATCGCGATAAAAATAGCTAGTAACAAGGTTAAAAGTGACAACTGCAAATGTTGAGATAGAGCTGTCAACCAATCACTAAAACGATCCTGAAAAGTTGCAATTAAATTAGTCATGAACACTACCTCCAAACAAGTCTGCTACAAAGTCTGTTGCAGGCGCTTTTAAAATCGTCTCAGGGTTCGCCACCTGACGAATCTCTCCATCCTGCAAAACAGCAATACGGTCCGCCAATTTCAAAGCTTCATCCGTATCATGGGTCACAAAAATCGTTGTCATCCCAAACTCTTTATGCAATTCTTTAGTCAAAACCTGCAACTGTTTGCGAGAAATAGCATCCAAGGCTGAAAAAGGTTCATCCATGAGGAGAATCTTAGGCTGACCAATCATAGCACGAACAATACCGACCCGTTGCTGTTCTCCACCAGATAATTCACTGGGTAGACGATGCCCATACTCAGCTACTGGCAAGCCAACTTTTTCCAAAAGCTCTTCTGTTTTCTGAGCAATTTCTTCCTTAGACCAGCCTTTCATTTCGGGAATCAGAGCAATATTTTCCTCAACCGTTAGATTGGGAAAGAGAGCAATAGCCTGTAAAACATAGCCAGTAGAAAGCCGAAGTTCCCGCTCATCATAGTCTTTGATGCGCTTGCCATCCATATAAATATTTCCATCAGTTGGTTCTAAGAGACGGTTAATCATCTTAATCATGGTCGTCTTACCGGACCCAGATGGACCAACTAAAACCATAAACTCCCCATTCTCAATCCGTAAATTAACATCTCTTAAGACATCTTTTTCTGTGTAGCGCAAGGCTACATTTTTGTATTCAATCATTCTGTATCCTCAATTTAAAACTTCCCTCGATTGTTCAACTCTTCTACCTTAGACATGACTTCCTTATTGTCGCAATGTTCCACAATTTTCCCGTTTTCTAGACGGAAGATATGGTACTGGGCATAGGCAACTCCACCAATCTGATTCTGACCATAGCTAACCACATAGTTTCCTTGGTCTAAGAGTTGGAAAACAAAGTCAAAAGTGGCCTTTACTTATAAACAGCTAATTTGCTCCATTTTAAACCTCATTTTCCTCCTCTTTCAGATTAGCCAAAATTCTTTCTTGAAAGGCTTCAAACTGACGAATTTCTTCCTCGGAAAATCCTTTGTAAAAGATCGTATCCAATTTCTGACTGACACGATGCCCCACTTCTTTCTGAGACTGCCCCAACTCTGTTAAAACCAAATACTTTTTACGCTTATCTTCTCCACATGGACTAATAGTTACAAGATTTTGTTCCTCTAGCTTTTTAATCATCGTCGTCAGTGTATTGTTAGCAAGCCCAGTTGCCAGAGCAATATCTGTCGCAGTTGCGCAGCCAGTTTCACTATTCCATAAAACCGCTAAAATCTTTCCCTGTTCATTCCGATAAAGAGCTTCAGGATCCCTACTCAGTAACTTTTGAAAAATCCGCCCATTCAACAAACGAATATGATGGGCTACTAAATGACTATCTTTCATGACACCTCCAATTTATTTCTATATCGAAACGAATAAAGCAATTGTAACACTCATTATTCTAACTGTCAACTATTTCGATTTGGAAATAATTTTTCCAAGTAAAAAATCTCCCACCCAAGGTAGAAGATTTCAATCTTATAAAACTTAATCCGTCATATCCGATACCAACGTTCGATGCTCCAATGAAATACTGCACATGACTAGCAAGAAAATAAAACCTGACTGAATCCAGAAGAGGGCCAGGTCAAAGATTCCATGCACAGCAACCACTGTAAGGAAAGATAGATAAAGGCCGATAATCGGACGTTTCCCTGACTCCTGACTCATATCCATCATCAGGCGAACAGGAGCAACAGAAGACAAAACTAATAAAATAGTCCCCACAATTCCGTAACTCAGAATCGTATCAATATAAAGACTGTGAGCATGTTCATGATAAGGAGCATGTATACGAGGATAAGAGTGCATATAGGTCAATGGCCCTTCACCCCAAAAAGGATTTTGCTTAAACAAGGCCATACCAGCATCCCAAATAGAGATCCGTTCTTCCATAGAGGAATCTAAAGTCCCCATCCGAACTCCTAAATCACTGGAAAAGAGGAAACTCAAGCCAATCGCAAAGACCCCAATACTAAGCCAAAAGGCCTTCCAGTTTTTAATGGTCGTAAAGAGATAAATAATGGCTCCAGCGATAATAGCAGGAAAGGCAGTTCGATTTTGAGTAAAGTTCAATCCAAAGAGATTCACAAAGCCTGCAAACACACAGAATACTTTCAACCAATTCAACTTGGTCGTTGTAAACAGATAGAAGGCAATCATGATACAGAAACAACAAATAATTCCATAATAATTAGGATTAAAGAAGGTCACTTCTGCACGATTCTGATGCCATACCTGCATATTGGGTGACAGAAAAGCATAGTTAAATTTCTTCACAATTTGGAAATGTTCTAAACTCGCAAAAGCAGCTGACAAGACGCTACCAAACAAGACGAGCTGCAAAATCAAGCGAAAGAATCTATGTGATAAAACCGACTGATAGTGCAAAAAGAAAACAGTAAATAGAAACATTCCTACTGAAGCCACAAGACCCATCCAATTTTGTGCAAAAATGGATATAATAGTACTATAGCCAAGAAAAAGAAGCAGCATTGGATGCTCCCCCATTTTCTGAAGAATACTTTTCATGTCTCCTGTAAAAATCAAACTGATAATATATAAACAGAATACAACTACAAAAAGATAAAAGGGTAAAAAGATACTCAGGATAATTCCCAATAAAATCAGCTCTTTACTAGATAACCCTTTCAGCTTTTTAATAAAGCCTATTGATTTCAAAATGAATCCTTTCTCTCCAAATCAGCTGATTCAGATAATAGTAAGCTACCCTTTATTGTACCACTTTTTTAGCAATTTGAAAACAAAGGAAACGATTCCTAGGTAAAAAAGGGAGCAAGGTAACTTCTCAAAGTAACTTCCACTTGACTGGCCGAAGTGGAAATTAGTCTA
>NZ_CAUQCP010000060.1:0-8209 GCF_963516575.1 uncultured Streptococcus sp. | reverse complement strand
AATGTACTCCTGAAGGGTAGGTTTTCCGTCTAAATCATAGTATCCATAACGATAAGTCATGGTTAGACTATCCTCGTTACTTTTCCCCTCAAATGGATTGTCCAATTCCTGCATGGAAGCATACACACCTTCTTCTTTTAGTTCCTTCATTTCCTCTTGATCGTCTTTTGATAGTTTATACTTAGGAGTTTCATAAAGGTCTTGCATGGATTTCAAATCTTCCCCATCGTTTAAATCATGCCACAAAGTAGACAGATAATCCTTGTAAGTTTCTGAACTAAATAAGTGAACTGGTTTGTGTAACTCATAGTCATGAAATTTAAAGTTCATATACCCCATCACATCATCAACTTTTGTGTAATAGGTAATTCCTTTGTCATTTGTACGAGTATGTTCTGCATCTTCCCAAGTTAGGTGGGTATAAGCTTTTGTTAATTCAAATTCATCTTGTTGAATCAAACTAGCAGATGAAAAACCTAAAAAGAAGCTCATCATAAGTAAAAGAAGAAAGACTATTCCTCCAACTATCCATGTTGCAGGATTCCCAGCCGCAAATGTAAAGAAGGAAAAGGCTGCTTTTAGTTTTTGATAGATATTTCGGACACTTGTAAGACCTTGTTTCTTTAATTTTCGATACCGATTTTTAAAGGAACTTGGATTATCTTTCGCTAGTTTCCATCCTTTTCCATCCTTAAAATGATGGTATCGCTCTTTTGTGTTGGTCAGCCTTTTCTTGGTAAAACGACCTGTTGCTTGTCCTGTTTTGACACTAGCTTTTCCAAGATTATAAGAAAGCCGACTGTAGCGTTTCCCTTTTCTAATGGTCTCTTGAAGTGTGCGATAGCCTTCTAAATCTTCATTTTCTGAAGCTAACTCTCCACCTTCACGTCCAAGAACATAAAGGAAAGTTTTGGCTTTCCTACTAACCTTTTTGGATTTATAGGCTTGTTTAGTAGATTTTAAATTTTCTTTGGCGGCCTTGACTTCTTTCTTAGCTTTTAATTCTTCTAAACTCTTCCCTTGAAAGAAAAAATTAGATTTTTGTTTCGATTCCTGACCGTAGAGAAATTTTTGATTGGTTTTTCTTTCTTTACGACTCTCTTTTCTTTCTTCTTTTGCTTCTACCTTGGCTTCTCTAAATTGCTTCTTGGCTATTTTCAATCGTTTCCTAGCATGAGGCAATCGTCTGTCTCTTAATTCTTTGCGATTCAAAAGAGATGGAGGACTATTTTGAAGGATGTGATTGTAATCTTCATTTGCTTTTTTTACTCTAGCCTTTGATGCTTCTCTCATCTCCTCTAGCTTTTCTTTTATCTCTTTTTTCCATGCTTTTTCATCCAGTACAGCGGAATCTTTTTTCTGTTTCCTTACCTCCTTCTTTCCTTTTTTCAAGAATTTCTTCTCATCTTTTAGACTTCTTCTAAATGCCTTTCGGGCACGTATGATTTCTCTTTTATCCTTCATTTACCTTCCCCTTAATTAGAAGCCATTTTATCAGGATCCGTACTCATGATATCAAACAATTGAGTACCTTGAGGAATCTTATTTTTAAAGGGAACGACAACTGAACCAGCTTTTATTAGTCCAGCCCCTTTTTCTGGATTGACTAGGTATTTTTCGAGTTCTTTTGACAAGCCTAAGAGTTGAACCAATTCTTCTCTATCATTTTTTGCTTGCTTGAGGAGAATCATAAATTCACTATTTGCAATAATCCGTCTACCATTTGGATCTAACAATAAGGTTTCGACGTTTTGGGTTATCCCAGTCGGACTAGCTCCATATTTTCTGACACGACTCCACAATTTAAAGAAGAAATCACTGGCATATTTATCTAATAAGAGAAGCTGCATCTCATCGAAATAAATCCAGGTCTTCTTCCCTAATTTTTGATTCCGAACGACACGATTCCATATCTGATCAAAAACAACCATAAGGGCAATTTGTTTCAGCTCATCTCCTAACTTTTTAACATTATAGATTAAGAAATTGGATCCTGTTTGAATATTGGTCTTATGAGAAAAAATATCAAGAGAACCTTCAACATACAGTTCCATATCAAGTGCCAAATTCTGCGCTTCTTCTTCTGGTTGTTGGCTCAAGACAAAGACCCATTCTTCCAAAGAAGGCTCTTTAAATGACTGATAGGTGAGTCTGGTAACTCGGTCGATAATCGATTTTTCTCTTCCATCCATTTTTCTATCCAATAACTTGCCGATAAAGGATAAAAGAAATTCTGATTTTACCTTTACAGGATCTTCATCCATATTTTCTTCAGACAAGTCAAGAACATTGAGATAGGTTTGGGAATCAGGCGCAATATCAATCATTTCTCCACCAAAAGCCCGTCCAATAACACTGTACTCTGCTTCTGGATCCACGATGATAATTTCTGTATTCTCACCAGATTCTTTGATTTTTGTTGTGATAATCTCATGCTTGGTTGCCATCCCTTTCCCAGCTCCAGATGTCCCTAAAATCAGACCAGACGGTGTATTTAATAAGCTGCGGTCAATGGTAATAATATTGCTTGAGATTTGATTGATACCGTAATATTTCCCACTACGGTCTTGTAAATCTACTGAAGTCCAAGGAGAGTTCACTGCTATATTGGATGTTAATAAACTCCGTGATACGCCCTCTAAAAAATCACAACCAAATGGCAGCAAACTATTAAAGGCTGCTTCTTGCATATATGGAAGTTTATCAATCATTAGGTCATTTGAGCCGGCCACTTGTTGAATAGTGTCTAAAGCTTGTTTGAGTTCTTCTTCATCCTGACCAAAGACCCCAATCAAGAAGACTGTTTGAAATAGTTTATCTCCTGTCTCGGTCATGGTTTTTAAGAGTTCCTCAGCTTCATCGATATTGCTTTCTAATACATGACCTACTTTTTCCAAATAGATACCTGTACGAGCAAGTTTTTGTTGTTCCCCAATCTTTTGGGATTCCATCAAGGTTTTCTTTGTTCGTAGTTTCTTCATGGCATCTGCCTTGGTCGAACTTTGAGCATGGAGGCTCACAATCAATTCCAAATCTCCTTGCATGAGGTCTCTGATAAACTGATCTCCTAATTCCATGCCGTAGTCTCTGACATAGACAATCTGCAATAAGCGGTCATTGATTTGTAGGTAATTCTTGTTTTTAAAATCCAAGAGGTTAGGAGCTATAAAGTGACGAGTTGTCTGACCCGATCTCGTTAAATCACGGTAAGAAAAAGGAAGATGGTGTTCTCCTCTAAGCATATCTGCCAACAAGTTCACCCGTTCTTCTCCAGCCAAGGATTCAAATCGAGCATCAATTTCTGAGAAACCACTCTTGAAATATTCTCCAATTTGAGACAAGGAACGATAGGCTTGTTTGGGATTAGAATCCTTTCTACCAAAGCTAATCAGTTTCACAGCTGAAAAGTTATTTTCACCACTGTCTAAATTCTGATTCATCATCCGATTCAATTCTTTACGATAGCTATCATATCCATCTTCTTTTTCCTCATACAAAACACTTTGTCTAAACTTTTCTAAATTCAATCTTTTATTAAAGATAGTCAATTGGAAGTTAGTTTGGTCATCTAGGGAGTTAATCAAATCAGAATACTTCTCAATGATTGCGCCCTTATCTTCTAAACCAACGGTCTGGTAATTGACATCACCAAGTAAATAGCTTTGTGAGAAATAATCTTCTTTTACCTGCATCAGACCATTTTGATACAGGGCTTGATAGGCAAGACTATTCGCCGTAGAAGGTAAAACTTCCTCTTTTTTCCCTTTAACTTCTTCCTTTTTATTAGTCATTGAAGTTTTTTGTTTCTTTAATGTATTTGATTTTCTTTTCATGTTCAGATCCTTTCTTTCCTGTAATTGTGCGTAGGGGAACCGTTAGTTCAAAATGAAGACGGTATTTCAAATAATGTTCAAAATATAAATCATTGGGTTTATAGACTCCAAATAGCATGAGGGGGATGGTAAAGGCAAACACAAAACCGTAAACAAACCAATCTCCAAATTGCCAGAAAAAGAGATTCAAGCCCAAAACAATAATTGTGACAATAAAGGCTGGTAAAACAAAGATGATTTGTCTTGTGGTGAAACCTAACCAAGCCCTGTGTTGGTATTTTGAGATGTCTTTAAAGACACGTGTATTCATGACTTTCCTTTCTAAAAAGGCTAAGAAGTAATCACTTCCTAGCCTTTATCTAATTACATACCTAAGATTGAGCGAGCCGTACGTTGAGAACCAACGAGTGCAATAATCAGTAAGATAGCTTGTACCAAACTACCAAACATAATCGCAAGTGATTGCAAGACTCCTGCACCATTTGAAACAGCTATTTTCCCAGCGGATTCAAATAAAGGAACAAGAGAAACAATTAGAAAAATGAGAACCCCTTGTACCGCATAGACCATAATATTTTTTAAATAGCCAATACCAATAGACTTCCATTCATCACTTAAAAATGTTGGAATCGTAAGAGGGGCAAATGGAATCATAAGGTAGAGTTGAATAAATCGAATAGATACCAAAAGATTGACCATGGCTGCACTTACTATCCGAACAAGCCAAATGAGGAGGGCGAAAAAGCCCACAATCATCCGGCCAATAAATCCTGAACCTTTTAATCCAGAGATTGTATCATACTTTGCCCCACCGTGAGCCACAATCGAGGCCACTTGTTCAATGGCGTGACTCGCAATCCCGATGATGGCTTCTACAATCACGGTAGTGTTGGTAATTACAACTGCGACCATGATATAACTAATCAACATCGGTGCTAATGCTTCAAAGGTCATCGCTCCTCCTGAGTTAGCAATTTTCTTTGCCATCTTCGAAAATTCTAAGATAAGAACAACTGATAAAATCGCAACTCCAAGGGGCTGCATGACACTTTTAGTAATACTAGACATATAAGTCCAAACGGTTGGATTATAGCTAGATAGAGATTTAATCAAATCTACCGTAGATTGTAAATCTACATTAAATCCTTCAAATAAATTTTCAGCTGATATTTTTTCAGATGCAAGGTAAACAAAGGGTGAGACTAAACTAAGATTCATGTCATTGTTTATCCTCCTAAATTGAAATCTGGGTTACAAAGGCCCCAGCAGCCCCGACCATAACTCCACCGACAATTTCAAGAATGGCATTCCGAACACCTGGCCCACCATCTTTAATGTTGGTTGCAAGATTGACAATCCCCACAACAACGAGAAAGGCACCAACCGCAATCAATCCCTTCTGTAACAAAGACATAGCTTGTGCAAACATAGCACTTGCGTCTACTCCATAAACAAAACCTTTAAAATGCGTAATCATCTATTTCCTCTTTTCTATTTTTATTTTAAACTAGATTCAAAAGTTAAATCACGAATTCTAAGGCCTTCAAGATGATTTTCTTGTCTTTGATTCAAAGGATTGATCTGATAGTTCCACCACCGTTCATCAGTTTCTTGATTGGCTAGGTACTTCCAGTTTGGATGCTTGATGGAATTGTATTTTTTGCTTTTAAAGACAGGCATATTGGCAATTCGAACCAAGCATTCATGACGTTTCATATTTCCGACTTCATCGGGTGTCATTAAATCACGAGCAATCTTTTGATGAGAAAGGGATCCTGAACCTGTCTGGCCAAAGGAACGACTAGTATTTCGAACATCAATGGTTTGTTTACCGAGTAACCCACTCATAAATTTAAAAGTATCTTCATCATTACCACCTAAGTAGACTAAGCTATCACAGTTCCCCAAAATGGTTTTCCAAGCTTCTTTTTCTTTATAGAGCCCTTGAAGTTGGGCAATATTTTGTAGAATGGGAACGAGACTCATATTTCGAGAACGGACTGTTGAGGTTTGTTCAGCAAAATCTGGAATTTCTCCGATATTTGCGAACTCATCTAAATAAACTCTCACATGAAGAGGCAATTGACCCTTAAAATCAATATCTGCTTGTCTTGTTAAGGTTTGAAATACAGTTGAAAAAAAGAGGGCTGAAAGAAAGCGAAAGGTACTATCGTTATCTGGGATAACTAAGTAAACCATTGATTTTTTCTTGCCCCAAGTCTTCATATCAAGGGTATCTCTTTTGGTCAAATCCATGACACTTTGAATATTGAAGAGGGCAAATTTAGCAGTGGTTACAGCTATAACAGAATCCAGAGTCTTATCCTTATAATTTTGAAAATCTGCCCAATTTCGCATGGTAAAATTGTCAGTTCCATACTTTTTAGCATAATTTTCAAATAGAATTTCTAAGACACTTTTTTCTTGATTCTCACCCTTGGATAAGTGTTTAATGAGTTTTGAGATTTCAGCAAAACTTGGATAACGCCCTCGTTTTTTTCGCTCTTCCACTTCTTTTTTTTGACGTTTCAACAAGTTTTGGTATTCCTTTTGACTTAAACGACTTTCTTCTATGAGCTGTTCTCTTGTTTTAGGTGGATTATAGAAATCGACCAAGTAGGAGGCTAAAGCTCGGACCAAAGTCATAGAAGCTTCATCCCAAAATGGATCACTACGGGAGCCAGAGCCTTTGGTGTTATTGAAATAAACCGTCAGCATGCGATTCAAATCATTTTCTGTCTCTATATAGCGAAAAGGATTGAAGCCATCTGAGTTCATCATATTGACTAAATCTAGCACCTTTACTTGGTAGCCATGTTCCAAAAAGAGTCTTCCTGTTTTCTCGGCTAAGTGATCTTTAGGATCCACGACAATATTGGAACTATTCATCTGAATCAGATTGGGTTTTACAAAGCGAAATGTCTTCCCACTTCCTGAACCTCCGATCACCGCAATATTCTTATTTCTATCATATTGGGGTGGTTTTTTATCTAATAATGTCAAACGAACATCTTGTGCTAAGATCGTATCATGAGAAAATTCCTTACCGTAAAAGAGCTTCTTTTCTTTTAGAGTTCCAAAACGGGCGCTCCCGTATTCTACTCCTTCTCGGTATTGTTTTTTACCAGTCTCTAGATAGAGATAAACCAGCAACATCATCACAAAACCTAGTAGAAAAAAAGCACTTGATTTTCCAGTAAAGGAAACATTCCATGGCGACTGAAGAACTTCATCTTGACCTTCCATCAGAAGATGAGTCCATTTATCTAATCTATTTCCAGTATAGGAATCATACAAAAGCGTCAAACGATGAAAAAGATAGCCTAGTAAGATACCTAACAGTGAGAATAGTAGGAATTTCTTTCCACTGTACATCATCTCACCATCTCTTTCTGTTTGACGGCTCCTTCTTGTCTAAAGGTAATTTGGGATTTAGCCTCATCAATTGCATCGTCTAATGACTTATCCATGGTAAAATCAGCTAATTTCTCCGGATCATTAACCATTTTTTCTAACAGATGGTCTAAATGATTGTCTAGAATCGAACGGTCTTTCGTGTAGAAATGTAGAGAATACCCTTTCCAAGCGATGGCTAAAGGAATCTCTTCTTTTTCTAAAAAAGCTTTAAATTTCTCTATATCAATTGGTTTATCTAAAAAATCTTTTTTCAGATTAATCGTATCAATCGAATATGGAGATTGTAGCAATTCTTCTAATTTCTGCACCCCTATCTTATAGGCGGAATCCTGTGCTAAAGCCTGCCGTCTAGACCATTCTAGAATCTTTAAAAGACTTTTGACAGTAAATAAAAGACTACGCTCAGCATATTGAACTGCCATTCGTTCCTGTTGTTCAGAGGACATCTGACGCCTCCTTCTTCACAAATAGCAGCTTTCCTTCTTTATAGCGATAAGCTATCAATTTCTGACGTTGCTTAATCGACTTGACAACCTGCAGTAGATCTCTCGAATATGGTTCTCTAAGAGTAACTTCTACTGCTTTCCCATCAAAGATACCAACACGTTTAAATTCAATGTAGTCTTTTTTGAGATGTCCTAAGCCCATACCAAAAGGAAAGTGATGAATCAACTGGATGGTACAACCACCTTTATTCCCCATTTGTTTCAAATCATACAAGTTTACTACCTTCATGATTAACTCCTTTATCTAGTTTGTCGCATCGTTTAAGTCTGGTAACGATAAACTCCGTGTCTGTTAGAAATTTCTCACACACGTCTTGTGCCAGTTGCCCTTCACAGGGAAATACTCTCAGTCCCTACTTACACAGGCACGCTAATCAAGACGGAGTGGATTCAATTTTCAAAGAACAGGTAGCTTTATTATAGATAAGAGTAGTTGAAATTTTTATCACATTT
>NZ_CAUQCP010000059.1:0-8320 GCF_963516575.1 uncultured Streptococcus sp. | reverse complement strand
CAACTTCAGCAGCAACCGTTCTTCATGATTTACTATTTGGAGAATGGAATCAAGTTGAGAAAGAGATGCTTAAATCTGGAGAAGAAAGATTGAAAGATTTAACTAATCGAAATGGTTGTTAGAGTTAGAATTTTAAAATAAAGTCTACTTATAACTTTTGTTAGTTGTTTAAAGTGGGCAGAAAGTCTTTATAATCAAAAAAGAAAAGGCGCTAGGACTGAGGAAACAGTTTTAACGCCAAATCTAAAAAAGTATAGCACAGGAAGTGATTTTTTGTGCTTTTTTACTGTCTTTTTTCAAATAAATAAAGCTGTTCAAGCCACTTTCTTCATAGGAGTTTAATTTTATTAGCTAAAAGTTATTTAATTTCAGTCATTATATTGATTTTTATCTGTACTTAATAACAAACAATTAATAGCGAGTTGAGTAACTAATCTTTTATTTATTTCTTAAGTGATGAATAGATATAATCGCTCGGCCATTTCTTTTATTAATAGGAAAAATAAAGTGTACTTAGTAGTTATAGAATAATTTTTAAGTAGTATGATTTTATAATAGCTTCCATTTTTGACTTTGAACAGATAATCCGTTAATTGAAGTATTTCATTATCTGTAGGTTGTATGCTGCTATCTAGTGTATCTATTTGTTCTATGCATCCACTCTTAAATAAAATTTCCAAAAGTCTCAAATTTTTAAAGTTTAGTTCTTTTAATGATGAATGTTCAGTAAATATAGTACTCATTTTTATTATTTATCAATAAGTGAGGAAAGATGATCCTCGTACTGTTTTTTTATTGAACTCTCGTTTAGAATATCAAAAATCTGTAATGCATCTCTCATTTTGGATATTCCAGAGTGAGCTCCTTGTGCAAATTCGAGGTATCCTTGAGCATATAAGAATATAGTTTGTTCATAATAATTGAGTTCGTTATCTAGTAATCTAGATATTTCTTTGATTAAAAATCTACAATTGTTGTATTTCTTAGCATCTATACTTGCAATTAAACAGTTAATAGCAAGTTGGGTTACTAATTTTTTATTTGTTTTATTTAAAGAGGAGTATATATAATTTTTCAACATTTCTTTAGTTAGTAAAAAATAAGAAGAATACTCTATGGTTCGGACACAGTTTCCTAGTAATATTATTTCGTAATAACCCCAATTTTCTATTTTGAAAAGATAATCTGTTAATTTTAATAATTCCTCGTCAGTAGGTTTATGGGAGCTATCAAGAGCATATATAATTGATTTTAACATTGTCCTATCAAAGTCTGTTAAATCGATATTACAATATAGTGTATTCTTGAGTGATATAACACGATGTAGGGTATAATCTTCACGAATATGTTTTATAAGATTCATAAAGTTTTCACATTTTCCAAAATCGTTATTATGGATTATCAAAAATTCTTCTAATGATATATTAAGTTTATCAAGAATATTTATTAACCTAGCACAAGATATCTCAGATTCTCCTCTCTCAAATCTAGAAATTTGTGATTTTGATAAATGTTCATCAGCGACAGAACTAATGCTAATTTGTTTTCCTTTACGAATTTTTCTAAGGGTTTTTCCTAAATTGAATTTCATATATTCCCACTTTCACAACAAAAATGATAATTTCTTTTCTTTATTGTACAATATAGAAAAGAAAAAAGGAGAAATAAGATGCTGAAGATTTCAAAATTTACTAAGTATTTACTAATACCGCTTTTATTTTTGGATATCATAATTATTGTAGGTGGATAGAGTGCTTAGGTGTACACTTAAGTCTTTGGGATTCTCCAAAGACTTACTACTACTAAAAATATAAAATGCACAATTAATTTTTAAGACATCTTAATGAAGTAACACGATGTAGGAGGGAATGATACCAATGTATTATAGATAAGACGTTGCATGTTAACTATTAATTTAAAGAGTATTTAGTAAAATATTATGATTTTTCTAAACTAAATGAATATTTGAAAAAGGATAGTTGTGAGAACAGAAATAAAAAGTAATAAACTTAGTAAGTCATTTTTAAAGTTTCTAACAGCCCAAGTATTTATTATTCTTGCTGGAATATTGTTAGATATGGTTTTAATTCTCTTTGTATATCAAATGAGTCAATCGCTATTTGATACAAGTATGATTCTAGTTGTTGGATCTATTTCACGAATATTAGGAAGTATTCTACTTTCAAATATTTTTGACAAGATTTCAGCAAAGTGGATTATGCTAGGAGCATTGATAGCCAAAGTTTTTATTATTATACTACTCATATGTACTTATAGATATATATATATTGTGTTAATATCAAAATTTTTATTGAGTTTATTAGATAGTGCTATTTCTCCTGCGCAAGGTGTATTGCTTGCAGATATAATTAAAGAGGATAGAATTCGTTTAAATGGTATTTTCTATACTGTCATTCAAGTATTTCAAACTGCTACTTGGACATTTGGAATACCTTTTGTTCTATTCCTTAATCCTTTTGCGGCATTTTGTGTGATTATTTTGATGATTACTGTATCCTTGTGGCTCTTGAAGAAAATAGATACAAAAGATAGAGTGCAAACGAATTTACTCCCTTATTTTGAGAGATTGAAGCAGGGATGGTATGATTTGTTCCATATTACTGAATTGTGGAATATAACCATTATGGACACATGTGAATCAATTGCTAATGTGATTTGGACGCAAACTTTTCTATTATTTTTCACGACGAGTTTTTTGAACTTATCAGAGGAATGGTGGGGATTTCAAGGAGCTGCTTACTTTGTAGGTTCGATTGTAGGAGGAATTATAAGCATTAGATACTCTAAGTATATTTCTCAGTTTGGGGGAAAAGTTATCTTTTTTTCATCACTTGTGATTGCTATTTTTACAGGTATATACGCTTTTAATAAAGTAGCTTTCTTGGCTCTTGTTATTAACTTTTTCATTGGAATTCCGTATCAAATTAGAGATTTGGTGCAACAATCATTAATACAAGAGAAGTCCCCTACTTATTCGATAGGACGTGTTTTTTCTCTAAGGCAATTAATATTAACGATTACTTCATCTGGCTCTTTGGCAATATTTAGCTATTTAAGTAGTCGGATTGGTATACAGGCTGTTTACCTGATTGCAACTATTATATACGCTATCGTAACTATTTGGATATTATTAAATAGAAAAATCATTAAATTTAAAATTGAGGAGTAATGAATATGAACGAATCAGAAAAAATTATTTTTGAAGAACTTGAAGAAGTTGTTATGTCCTATGTAGCAAATTGTCATCATGCTGCTGCATATTACGAAGCTGATTAGTCTAGAGGAGCAGTACTCATGTAAACTTGAGTGCTGCTTTTTGGAGTGGAAAGGAGGACTAAAGTGTATTTAAAAAGTACTGTCCATGTTTTACCTTATGATGGAAGAACGTTAATATGGGATAGAAAAACAGATAAAAAGATTATTATTCATTTGAATTTTGAAGATTTTTATAATCAATTATGTAAAGGTATATCAGATAATTTACTTGATATATTAAAAAATGGTCAATTTATTGATCTTTCCAATTCATTTGTAACTAAAAATTTTAGCACCCCGACGTACATTTGTAAATGCAAATATTTTGATATATACTCATTAAATACATTATTAGAGAATGAAGGAAAGATTAGAATACTAAATACACTTGATAATTATATATTAATTAGTCCAGTTTTGTATTCTAAGGATGAAATAGATAATTACGTGATAAGAGTATTATCATCTTCCAAATTTTATAAATATTATATAGAAATGATGCAAAATCAACGAAAATATCCTCAGTTAATGTCGGAAACTATATTTGAATCTAGTGAATATAGAAAATTATTTATTGATTTTATTGAATTGGCTGAATCAAGAGAGACTATGGCCGGAAAGATTGATATTCGAACTAATGAGATGAGTTTTGTACAGTATACACCTCTTCCAGTTGTAAAAGAAAAAATAAAAGAGGAGTGGAAATGGCTATTTTTGATGTAGTAGATGAGGTTTTTGGTTTAGTGAAACATGTATATAAAGTGGAGAATAGGCATGGGGAACCGTCGTCCATGTTTGCGTATACATGTTTACTTAATGATGTATCAAGGTTGTTGAATTGGCCGATGGATAAAATTAGTACAGGTTATAGCTTCGATGAGGATAAGGCTATTAAGTCTGCTATAGGAGAAGGGGTTGAAAGATATTGTGGAAATCATGTTCCCGACGATTTATTGAAGGCTAGTGTAGTTGAAATGTTAGAAAGAGGTTATAATTTTTTAAATCCAAAGGAATTTTTACAATTTACCAAAGAGCAATTGGAGAAAATAAATACTTATTTCGGGGTAGATGAATCAGTTTTAGTAGAGTGGGTTCCAATGATAAACCTAGTAAAAGATGAGAACTGTTATCTACCTGCAGATGTTGTATATGTTGATTATCGTAGTTATCAAAAAAATAAAAAAGTCAAAGGGAATAGATTACCCATACTATTTTCAGGATTGTCTGCAGGTTCAACTGTTAATTATGCCATAATAAATAGTTTGTTAGAAATTATTGAAAGAGATGCGACGATGCTTTGGTGGATAGGAAGAAAGCCAGCAAAAGAGTTAATAATAGATTCCAAAGACAGATTGAGCGACGTAATAAATGAATCGGAAACAAAAGGAATTGCTCTTAAGTTTTTACTACTATCTACTGAATTTTCAGTGTATACAGTAGCCTGTGTGTTGAACGATTATGAGAATAAATTTGTCACAGTTGGTTTTTCTTGTCATTTTAATATTAAACAGGCCAGTGAAAAGGCCTTGATGGAAGCATATCAATTACGTATGTTTAGTTTTAATTTATCCGATCCAAAAGGATTTATCTGGAAAGAAAACTACCAAGATATGTTTGGTGTCAAAGATTTTCAAAGAGATAGAAATTATACTAAAGTGTATAATAAAGACTATTCTGATATGATAAGTTTACTCCAAAATACACAATTCTTTTTGGATACGGTTGCTTATGGTGAGGTTATGAGTTTTTTTAATACGACATCTTACCAAAATATTAGTGAGTACTTAGATATAAATAGTTCTTTAACAGAAAGCGAACAACAAAAATTCTTGATTAAAGAATTTAGAGATAAAAAAATTGATGTTTTTATGGCAAATATTACAACGTCTGATATAGAAGTAGCAGGCATGAGCGTCGTTCGATGTATAGCTCCTAAAATGTTAGCTAATATGCCTACAGCTTTTCCTCTGTTAGGAAACAAGAGATTACAACAAACTTTAGGTAATAAGTTACCAAATTTATTTCCATTACCTCATAGCTAAAACGGATAAGGAGGCATTCTATTTTGGATAATAGTATTACTTTTAAAGATTGGAAATACGCATTACATGACGCTAGATATGGATTCGTACAACAATTTGCACAATATCATCCACAAAATGTACTTATTTTAGCTTGTGGAGTAGGATTAGAAGCATTTATATTATCTAGTACTGTCGATTCGCCTTGCAAAATAGTTGGAATTGATATTGATAAAAAATCAATAGCGTATGCAAAAGAAAAGTTGAATCAATTACAATATTCAAATATTACTTTCAAAGTAGAGGATATTAATCGTTTTTTTTCAACTAATACAGAGAAATTTGATGCGGTAATGATAATGTTTGCTATTCATTTTTTTGATAGAAAAAAAATATTGGAAAATGTTTCACAAATACTGGAACCAGATGGAATTTTTGGAGTTTGTGAATGGGAACCAAATGATAGTTTATTAAATATAAAACATATAAATGAGATTATTAATAGGTACGCAAATGAGGGTAAGGTACTGGAAAAAGCCAAACGGTTCTTCAACATGAAAAATAAATATTTATATGAAAAAGATATTCAGAATAGTATTGTAGAATGTACATTGCAACGTGTTTCTCATAAATCAAAGAAATATTCTATACGCTATTCTAATTTACAATCTTATTGGAATTTTCAGAAAAATAATGAATTATTTAAACGATTAAAACAAGATATGTTACCTAACAACTATTTACAAATGATAGAAGAGATAGAGAGTTATGTAGCTTTAGCTGATGAATCAGAAGTAGTATTTATTGCGAAAGTCGGAAATTCGTTTTATAAAAATCAAATACTATAATTTATCAGAGTGAACATTGAATGGAGATTGTATAAAAATGGAATATGGAATTATGTTACCTACTTTGGATAGGAATTTTAATATAGATGATGAGCTGAATCGCCTAAATCAGCTAAAGAACATCAATGAGTTAAGGATTTGGTTTAGAGATTTACCGGCAACTCAGAAAATAGATAGCGATGAAGGCATAGCCATGGACCCCCTGTTAGCTATTCAGTATGTATTATCTAAATATGGATTTTTAAAATTAGGTATTGGAGTTCTAAATACTTCTTTTAGAAATATTATGTTAACTATTAGAGAATTAATAACTTTGGGCAACTTAGTTAATACAGAAAATTTAATTATAGGAGTTGGTAGTGGAGAGAAAGAGTTATTGTTTAAAGATTCAAATATTTCATGGAGTGAAAAGAGTTTAAACTTTGAATTTTGGTTGACTGAATATAATCATCATTTCAATAATTTGGAACAGAATGGACGTATCAATCTAAAGAATCATTACTATTCTATGGGTGCTTTAAAACAGATTCCTAGATTAGCTGTAGCTACAAAAAATATTGACATGGTTAATAAATTTGACAAATTGATTGATAGTAATATTATTTGGTTAAGTAATTTAGAGGATATTTCTAAGCTGAAACAAAAAATAAAGAACAAGAAACTAATTATGTTTTTACCTATTAGTATTAATAATGCAGTGAAGAAAATAGAAATTATTCAGTTTGAAGATAGAGATATCTTAGTTATGACAGAGGAAATTCTGAAATTGTATCTAAGAGAATTGGAAAAATCTGGAGTAAATGAGGTAATTTTTTCTATCATCCCTGGATCTAATTTAAACTTTTTGGATAATTTATATCAGTTTTAAAAATGTTATGACCAGAAAAGTAAAGTTATCCAAGTATTGCTATCGGACATTCCAAATCAAGTATATATCTTGTAGAAAGTGATTCTTCATGGATAAAGTAGTTGAGAAAGTAGAGAGAGGGGGATTGCCACGGGAAACATACTAATACCAATTATTTTCAAAAAGCGTTTTAAAGTCCATTGTCTGCTGACAGTGGACTTTAAAACGCTTTTTTCGAGTCCTTGAATAACTTCTTGAAGTTTATCAATGACGGCTTCCAATGTTTGGAAATCTTTATTTTTAAAACCTCGTTTTCGAATTTCTTTCCAGACTTGTTCAATAGGGTTCATTTCTGGTGTATAAGGTGGGATAAAAGCCAACTCAATATTACTTGGAATCTCTAAGGTACTTGATTTATGCCATATAGCATTATCCATTACAAGTAAAATATAGTCATCTGGATAAGCTTGTGATACTTGCCGTAAAAATGCATTCGTCCACTCAGTATTACATCCTCCAGCAATAAGGAAGAAGGAATCTACTGTATGAGCATTTATCGCTCCATAACAATAGCGATATTCTCGCATATAATGACTATGAATGCTAGGTCGGCTTCCTTTAGGAGCCCAACAAGAACTCATCTTACTGATTCTCACGAAACCAGCTTCATCTTGATACATCAAACGTACTTTGTTATAAGATTCCTCCTCTTTAAAGCGCTTACTTAAGGTATAGAATGTAGATTTTATTTTTAGACGTCTCAATTGTCTGAGCGTCTGCCTTCTTGGGATGTTTAGGTCTAGGAGTGATCGTTCGCTAACCATGGCGTTTTAGGAGATAATAGAAACCATCACGTGTGGAAGTACGACCAATCTCTTTTTGATAGGCTTCAAATAAGTGATTGACAGTTACAAATTCCCCAGCCTGAACATCTTCTATATGGCATTTTAGAAATGCTTTCTCTTCTTCATAAGTCATATATTTGCGATGGCGACCGCCACGGGTCTCTTGAAGAAGAGCATCCAAATCAAACTCCTTATATTTTTCAAATTCCTCCAAACAGTTGTTTTATTGCAATCTAGCAGATTTATGATTTCCTTATAACTCTTTTCTTTTGAGCGAAAATAAATAATTTGTAGACGTTTGTGATATTTGGCGTACGATGAATCTCTTAGGAATTGTTCAATTTTTTGTATTTCTTCGTTTGTAAGTTTCATAACTACTATAATATGTTTTCTGATTTTAGGCTAGTATGAGTTTTTCCTCATCTATTTTTAAGGATACTTGAAAGTTATATTTTAGAAAAACAATTATGGAGTTCTTAATAC